>DATHJQ010000028.1:0-4712 GCA_035286505.1 Solirubrobacteraceae bacterium
CGGCGGCGAGCAGCCACCAGTAGGCTGGCTGACCGCCCTGGCGCAGCTCCAGCTCGACGCCGCCGTTGACCATTCCCTCTATGTCCCCGAGGCTCAGCGGCGCGTCCTCGCCGGCGAGAACGCTGATCAGCTCGGGCTCTCCCAGGTCCCCGTCGCCGGCCGCCAGCACTTGCAGGATCGATCGCAGGGTGTCGCTGGGATCGCCCCAGGCGAGCACCTCGTCGGCGATGAAGCCAACCGCGTCTCCGCGGTTGAAGCGGCCCTGCGCGTCGTCGCGCGCGGCGGGCGCCACCGCGCCCGTGCGCACGCGCGTGAGGGCCTCGCGCAGCGCCTGCGCGTTCTCCTCCACCGATCGGTCCGGCGCGAGCGCGACCGCCGCGGCGAGACCTGCCTGCTGGCTGGTCGTCGGCGCCACCGACACCTCCTTGTCCGACAGCTGTGCCGCGTGCTCGGCCGCCATGATCACGTTGGCGCTGTTGGGCAGCACGATCACCTCCTCGGCCGGCACCTCATGGATCGCCGCGAGCAGGTCGTAGGTGGAAGGGTTCAGCGTCGGGCCGCCGTCCAGCGTCTGCACGCCGAGCTCGCGATACATCTGCGCCAACCCGGCGCCGCTGACGACGGCCAGCGCGCCGCAGCGCGCTCTGGGCGCTTCGCGGATCCCGTCCGCCCAGCTCCCGGCGGTTGCGGCCGCGCTCTGCGCCGTGCCGTTCTCGCCCGGCGGCGCGTGGCCGTTGGAGCCGGGCGCCGGCTGCCCGCCGTTGGCCGCGGCGCCGGTGAGCCGCGCGTCGCGCTCCTGCACCTGAAGCTGCATGTCGGCCACATCCAGGCGCGAGACCTCGCCGGCGCTTGCGAAGAGCTGCGTCGCCAGCTCGGGATCGTCGGTGTGCAGGTGCACCTTCAACGTCCTCGAGTCGCCGACGACGAGCACCGAGTCGCCGAGCGCCTCCAGCGGCTCGATGAAGTGACCCGGACTGAGGCCACGACCGGTGACGGCGAAGTTGGTGCAGAAGCGATAGGTCCCGGAGCTGTGCTCGGGGTGGCTGATGCGCGCCGGCGCGTGGTGGTCGAGCTGCGGCGGGTCGTCTCCGCGAAGCGCCGCGACCACGCCAGCGAACATGATCGTCAAGCCATAGCCGCCGGCGTCGACGACGCCCGCGTCGCGCAGCGCGGCCAGCAGCTCGGGGCCGCGCTTGACCGAGTCCTGCCCGGCGATCACGGCCCGCTCCAGCGCGGCGGCGATCGCTTCGTCCTGCTCGCTTCGCTCGGTCGCCGGACCCAGCCGCGGGTTCTCGGAGCTGTGGGCGACATCGGTGACGATCTTGTGCGCCATCTCGCGCGCGACGGTCAGCATCGTTCCCTCGGCGGGATCGCGCACCGACGAGTAGGCGCGGTCGGCCGCTTTGGCCAGCGCCGCGCCGATCAGCGTCGCGTCGATCAACTGGCCCGGACGCGAGACGAGCTCCTCGGCGGCCCCGCGGATCAGCTGGGAGAGGATCACGCCGGAGTTGCCACGCGCGCCCAGCAGTGCCGCGCGCGCGACCGACTGCACGATCTCCTCGCGGCCGATGTCGTCGATCGTGCGCGAGTCGTCCGCGCCCATCAGCCGATCGAGCTCGTCGAGCACTGCGCGCAGCGTCAACGTCATGTTGTCGCCCGTGTCGCCGTCGGCGACGGGGAACACGTTGAGGTCGTTGACCTCTTGGCGGCGCGATTCCAGGTGTGCGAGCGCGCCGGCCACGGCGGCGCGAAAGCGCACCAGATTCGTATCGATCACTTGGAAATCTCTATCACTTGGAGCGGGTGACTTGCCAAGCGCGCGTCCCGCGCGGACAATTAGACGAGCTGCCGGGTGATGCTAGGGCGTCGCTGGTCAAGGGAGGCAAGGACGCAGTGAGCGTGGCGTGCTTTGCACGCGAGCGAATGAGGACGCCGCCTCGCGCCGCGCCAGCGGCGTCCTATACGGCCTTCAGGACCTTGCCGGCTTTCAGGCAGCGCGTGCAGACGTAGACGCGGCGCGGCGCCTTGCCGACGATGATCCGCACCTTCTGCAGGTTCGGGTCAAAGCGCCGCTTGGTCGCGACCATCGAGTGGCTTCGGCTCTGGCCGAAGGCCGGGCCCTTGCCGCAGCTGTGACACACCTTTGCCATCGCGCGCAGTCTAGCGATCGACGATCGGCCGGCTGGTCAGCTCGCGGCCAAGCGCCGTCATCCTCAGCACCGCCTCGGCGGCGTGACGGCCCTGGTCGCGCTTGCCGCCGCCGCTGCGGGCGAGCGCCTGCTCCATGTTCTCGACGGTGAGCACGCCGAACGCGCACGGCACGCCCGTTTGCAGCTGCACCTGCATCACGCCGCGCGCGGCCTCCGCGCAGACGAACTCGTAGTGGTCGGTCTCGCCGCGGATCACCGCGCCGAGGCAGGCCACGCCGGCGAAGCGTCCCGAGCGCGCCGCGTAGCTGGCCGCGAGCGGCAGCTCGAAGGCGCCGGGCACGTCGAACACCTCCACGCCGTGCTCGCCGTCCTCGGCGAAGGCCGTCGTCGCACCGTCGATCAGGCGCTCGGCGAGCTCCTCATAGAAGCGCGCCACGACGATCGCGTATGCGTCGTCGCTCACGACTCGGGCCGCTCCTCGCGGCCAGCGTCCCCGCGAGCTGCCTCGCCGTCGCGCCTCTCCGCGGCGCGCCTGTCGCTTTTGCGGCGCTCCTCGGCGCGGTCCTGCTCGCGCTCGGCGTGCAGCAGCTCCTCGTCGAGGTTCAACCCCTGATGGTGCAGCGTGTGGCCCATGCGCTGGGCCTTCGTGCGCAGGTAGTCCTCGTTGTGGGCGTTGGGCGCGTGCTCGATCGGCAACTGGGCGCTGACCGACAGGCCGTAGCCCTCCAGCCCGCGGATCTTCTTCGGATTGTTCGTGAGAATGCGAATCGAAGACAGCCCCAGATCGGCGAGAATCTGCGCACCGATGCCGTAGTCGCGCAGGTCCGCCGGCAGCCCGAGCCGCTCGTTGGCCTCGACGGTGTCCAAGCCGTCCTCCTGCAGCCGGTAGGCGCGCAGCTTGTTCAGCAGACCGATCCCGCGGCCCTCCTGGGCCAGGTAGAGCAGCACCCCCTGACCCTCTCGGTCGATCATCGACAGCGCCGAGTCGAGCTGCTCGCCGCAATCGCAGCGCAGCGAATGGAACACGTCGCCGGTCAAACACTCCGAGTGCACGCGTACGAGCACGTCGGTCTCGCCGGCGACATCGCCCTTGACGAGCGCGACGTGGTGCTTGTCGTCGACCATCGAGCGGTAGCCGATCGCCTGAAACTCGCCGAACGTCGTCGGCAGCCGCGTCGAGACGACGCGCTCGACCAGCCGGTCGTTGCGCCGGCGGTAGGCGATCAGCTCGGCGATCGTGACCATCTTCAAGTCGTGGCGCTCGCAGTAGTCGGCGAGGTCGGGCACGCGCGCCATCGACCCGTCCTCGTTCATCACCTCGCAGATCACTCCCGAGGGGTTCAGGCCCGCCAGGCGCGCCAGGTCGATGCTCGCCTCAGTGTGGCCCGTGCGCTCCAGCACGCCGCCTGGCTTGGCCTTCAGCGGGTTGACGTGCCCTGGCTGCGTGAGGTCCTCCGGTCGCGAGCTCGGATCGACCGCAACCTGCATCGTGTGCGCTCGGTCGTGCGCCGAGACACCCGTCGTGACGCCGTCGCGGGCCTCGATCGTGATCGTGAACGGCGTCTGCAGGGCCGACTCGTTCTTCGCCGTCATCAGCTCCAGTCCCAGCTCGTCGCAGCGCTCCGGCGTCAACGCCAGGCAGATCCAGCCGCGCGCCTCCTTGGCCATGAAGTTGATCGCCTCCGGCGTGACGAACTGCGCCGCCATCACCAGGTCGCCCTCGTTCTCGCGGTCCTCGTCGTCGCACACCACGACCATCCTGCCCTGGCGGATCTCGTCGATCGCCTCCTCGATCGTCGCGAACGGCGTCGCCGTATGCCGGCCCGGCTCGACTCGATCGCTCACGAGCTGCGCTCCGACACCAGCAGGTCGCCACTGGCGGCCATGAGGCGCTCGACGTGCTTGGCGAGCACGTCGACCTCGACGTTCACGCGCGAGCCCTGCGTCACGGCGCCGAGCGTGGTCCGGCGCTGAGTCTCGGGAATCAGCGACACGGCGAAGCCGCGCTCGTGAAGTGCGCTGACCGTCAGGCTGACGCCGTCGAGCGCGACCGAGCCCTTCTCCACCAGGTAGCGCTGCAGCGGCGGCTCGATTTCGATCTCCAGCACGCGCGCGATTCCGTCCTCGGCGATCTTCGCGACCGTGCCCGTGCCGTCCACGTGGCCCTGCACGACGTGGCCGCCGAGGCGGTCCTCGGCGCGCAGCGCCAGCTCGAGGTTGACCGACGCTCCCTGCTGCAGCTCGCCCAGCGAGGAGCGCATCAGCGTCTCGCCCATCGCATCCGCGCCGAAGCTGCCGTCGCGCACGCCGGAAGCGGTCAGGCAGACACCGTTGACCGCGACCGAGTCGCCCTCGCCGAGATGGTCGGCCAGCCTGGTCGCGATGCGCAGCCGCGCGCCCGCGTCGTCGCGCTCGATCGTCACGACGCTGCCGAGATCTGCGATCAGGCCCGTGAACATCAGCAGCCGACCATCATCGTCTTCATAAAAAAACCTCACCACTCGCGCAGTCGAGCCGAGATCAGCATGTCGTCGCCGATACGTTCGCAGTCACACGTGAGCG
>DATHJQ010000029.1:0-2058 GCA_035286505.1 Solirubrobacteraceae bacterium
CCGCGGCGAGCGAGCACGGCGACCACGCCACCGGCGAGTACGAGCTGGACCGCTCGCCCAGCCCGGAAGTGCAGACGGCCGTGCCCGCCGCGCGGCTGCGCGACCTCGGCGAGGCGCTGCTGCGCGTTCCCGAGGGCTTCACCGTGCACCCCAAGCTCGTCAAACAGCTGGAGCGCCGGCGCGAGGCGCTGGGCGACGAGGCGCACGCGATCGACTGGTCGCACGCCGAGGCGCTGGCCTTCGCGTCGCTGCTGACCGAAGGCACGCCGATACGCCTGACCGGACAGGACACCGAGCGGGGCACGTTCAGCCAGCGCCACCTGGTGCTGCACGACGCCAAGACCGGCCAGACGGTCTGCCCGATCCAGAGCCTGCCCGACGCGCTGGCGCCGCTGGAGCTGCACAACAGCCCACTGTCGGAGCTGGCGTGCATGGGCTTCGAGTACGGCTACAGCCAGGAGGCGCCTGAGACGTTCGTGCTGTGGGAGGCGCAGTTCGGCGACTTCGTCAACTCCGCGCAGGTGATCGTCGACCAGTTCATCGTCTCCGGCCTGGCCAAGTGGGGCCAGACCTCACGGCTGACGCTGCTGCTGCCCCACGGCTATGAGGGCTCGGGCCCCGAGCACTCCTCCGCGCGCCTGGAGCGCTTCCTGGCACTGGCCGCCGAGGGCAACATCCGCGTGGCGAGCCCCACGACGCCCGCGCAGTACTTCCACCTGCTGCGCCGTCAGGCGCGCATCGCCAAGCAGCGCCCGCTGATCGTGATGACGCCGAAGTCGCTGCTGCGCTTGGCGCAGGCGAGCAACTCGCTCACCGAACTGGCCGAGGGCACGCGCTTTCACCCAGTGCTGGCCGAGCCGGGGGTCGACGACGCGCAGGTCACGCGCCTGCTGCTTTGCACGGGCAAGATCTACTACGACCTCGTCGGGCATCCCGACCGCGCCTCGCACCCCGGCCTGGCGGTCGCGCGAGTGGAGCTGCTCTACCCCTTCCCCGAAGGCCAGATCCTCGAGCTGATGCGCAAATACCCCAAGCTCGAGGAGGTCGTGTGGGTGCAGGAGGAGCCGCGCAACGTCGGCGCGCGAGCGCACATGTTCCCGCGGCTGATGCAGATCATGCCCCATGACATCCGCTTCGGCTTCATCGGCCGGCCCGAGCGCGCCAGCCCTGGCGAGGGCTACCCGGCGGCGCACCTGGACGAACAGCACCGCATAGTCACGACGGCCATCGACCTCGACCAGGCGATCTCGCAGTACCCACGAAAGACGCCGGGGCAGCGCTGATGTGGGCCCTGTGGAGACGCTTCCTGGCGATCCGCCGCCAGCGCAAGCGCAAGAAGCGCCTCGGCCGCTAGCGTCCCTGCCAAGCGGGGTCGCGCTTCTCCTTGAACGCGTTGGCGCCCTCCTTGGCGTCCTCTGACGCGAACACGGGCCCGGAGATGGCGCCCTGCTTCTCCCACATCTCGGCGGTGCTCCAGTCGTACTGCTCCTGCAGGATGCGCTTGGAGGCGATCAGCGCGAGCGGGCCGTTCTTGGCGAGCTGCGTAGCCAGCTCGAGCGCCACGTCGACGGCGCCGCCGGCGTCGGCCAGACGGTTGACGACGCCGAAGTCGTGGAAGAGCTCGGCCGGCAGCGGATCGCCGGTGAGCGCCAGCTCCATGACGACGTGGTACGGCATCCGCCGCGGGAGGCGCAGCAGCGCGCCGCCGGCGGCCACGAGCGACCGCTTGGCCTCGGGCACCCCGAGCTTCGCCCCGCGCGCCGCCACGACGAGGTCGCAGGCCAGCGCGACCTCCATCCCGCCGGCCAGCGCGAAACCCTCGACCGCGGCGATCAGCGGCTTGCGCGAGGCGCGCTGCGCGATGCCCGCGAAGCCGCGATCGCCGAACCACGGCGACTCGCCCCTGACGAACGCTCCGAGATCCATGCCCGCGCTGAAGAAGCCACCGGCGCCGCTCAGCACGCCGACCGACAGGCCCTCGTCGCCGTCGAGCTCCTCCAGGGCTCCCGCCACACCGGCGGCGACCGCCGCGTTGACCGCGTTGCGCACCTCGGGGCG
>DATHJQ010000030.1:0-12021 GCA_035286505.1 Solirubrobacteraceae bacterium
TGATCGAGGGCCGGCGCCTGCCCAACGGACTGGACGTGCGCAAGGTACGCGTCCCGCTCGGTGTCGTGGCGGTCGTCTATGAGGCGCGCCCGAACGTGACGATCGACGCCGCGGCCCTGTGCCTGAAGTCGGGCAACGCGATCGTCCTGCGCGGCTCGTCCTCAGCCGAGCACTCAAACGCGGCGCTCGCGCAGATCGCCTCCGATGCGGCCGTATCGGCGGGGTTGCCGCCGGGCTGTGTGAGCCTCGTCGCCGGCGGCGGGCGCGAGGAGCTGGCCGAGCTGGCGACGCAGAAGGACAGCGTCGACCTGATCGTCCCTCGCGGCGGTGAGGGACTGAAGCAGGCGCTGCAGGCGGTCGCCACGGTGCCGGTGATCTACGCGGCGTCGGGAAACTGCCACGTGTACGTCGACGCCGCGGCGCAGCTCGACCAGGCCGAGGCGATCGTGCTCAACTCAAAGACCCAGCGCCCGGGCGTGTGCAACGCGGCCGAGACCCTGCTCGTGCACGAGGACATCGCGCCGCTGTTCCTCCCGCGCGTCGTCGACGCGCTGCAGGGCGCCGGCGTGCTCGTGCGCGCCGACGAGCGCGCGCAGGCGATCGTCGAGGACGCGAGCGCGCCCGCGGCGGCGTTCGTGCAGGCCGCCGGCGAGCAGGACTGGTCGACCGAGTACCTGGCGATGACGATCGCCGTGCGGGTTGTGGAGTCGGTCGACGCGGCCGTCGAGCACATCGGCCGCTATGGCAGCGGTCACTCCGAGGCGATCGTCACGCGCGACACGACCGCCGCGCGCGCGTTCCAGCTCGGCGTCGATGCGGCCTGCGTGTATATCAACGCCTCCACGCGCTTCACCGACGGCGGTGAGTTCGGGATGGGGGCCGAGATCGGCAACTCCACGCAGAAGCTGCACGTGCGCGGGCCGATCGGGCTGCGTGAGCTGTGCACGTTCAAGTACCTGGTGGAGGGCGACGGACACGTCCGCGCCTGACCGCTCGCCGCACTCGCGCCAGCTCCGCTCGCTGGGCGTTCTCGGAGGGACGTTCAACCCGCCGCACCTGGGTCATCTGGCGATCGCGCGCAGCGCGCTCGCCGAACTCGCCCTGGAGCGCGTCATGCTCGTGCCGGCGCGCCGCCCGCCGCACAAGACGGTCGAGCACGATCCCGGATGCGAGCACCGGCTGGCGATGTGCCGGTTGCTCGTCGAGGGCTCTCCGGGGCTGTGCGTCTGTGCGCTTGAGATCGAGCGCGATGGACCGTCCTATACCGTGGACAGCTTGACTTCCATCCAAGTCCGCCATCCGCACGCAGAGCTCACGCTCATCGTGGGAGCCGACATCGCTGGCACGCTGCCTGCGTGGCGCGAGCCGGCGCGGCTGCTCGAGCTGGCCTCGCTGGCGGTCGCCTCACGCCCGGGCAGCGACCGTCGTGGGGTCCTCGACTCGCTCGGCGCCCTGCGCGAGCAGGCTCGTGTGCGCTTTCTCGACGCGCCGGCGATCGACGTCTCCTCGTCGCTGGCGCGCGCGCGGGCTGGCGCCGGCGAGCCGATCGGGGGCCTCGTCGGCGAATCGGTGGCCGGATACATCGCCGGACATGGACTGTACGGCGTGGGCGCGCGGGCGGTGAGCAGGTGACCGAGCCGGACCTGCTGCAGGGCGCCGACCTGCTGGGCGAGCTGGTCCGATTGGCCGCGGACAAGAAGGCCATCGACGTGGTCGAGCTCGACCTGCGCGGGGTGCTCGGCTACACCGACTACTTCCTGATCTGCTCGGGCAACACGACGCGTCAGACGAAGGCGATCCACGACGGCATCCTCGAAGGGCTCAAGCGCGAGCACGCGACGGCTCCCCGTCGTGTCGAGGGCGCCGGTCGCGCGGATTGGATCCTGATGGACTACCTCGACGTAGTCGTGCACATCTTCACGCCGGAGGCGCGCGACTACTACCGCCTCGAACAGCTGTGGGGCGAGGCGCCCTCGCGGGTCGCTGACAGCGCGTAGCGGCTGTGAGCGCCCCACGCTCCAGCGACAGTCCTCGCGTGACGGCTGTGATGCGCGAAGACGAGCGGGTGACGCCGCTGGAGCTGTTCTTCGATCTCGTGTTCGTGCTCGCGCTGACGCAGTGCACGACGCTGATCGCGCACGATCCCACCTGGGAGGGAATGCTCAAGGGCCTGCTCGTGCTCGGCATGCTGTGGTGGTCGTGGGTCGGCTATGCGTGGCTGACGAGCGTCATCGACCCCGAGGAGGGCGCGGTGCGGCTGGCGATCTTCGTCGCGATGGGCGCGTTCATGGTCGCGGCGCTGTGCGTGCCGGGCGCATTCGGCGACGAGGCGCTGCTTTTCGCCTGCGCCTACGCCGTCGTGCGCGTCGCGCACATCGTGCTTTTCGTGCTCGCCAGTCGCGATGACGCGGCGCTGCGCCAGTCGGTGATCGGCCTCGCGTGCAGCACCGCGGTCGGCGCTGGGCTGCTGTTCGTCGCGGCGGCTGTGTCGGGCGCCGCGCAGATCGCGCTGTGGGGGCTGGCGCTGGTGCTCGACACGGGCGGGCCGTTCCTGTTCGGTCAGGAGGGGTGGAAGCTCGTGCCGGGACATTTCGCCGAGCGCCACGGCCTGATCGTGATCATCGCGCTGGGCGAGTCGATCGTGGCGATCGGGGTCGGCGCGAAGGCGAGCATCGACGCGGGCGTGGTCGCGGCGGGGCTGCTCGGCGTCGCGGTGGGTGCAGCGCTGTGGTGGGTCTACTTCGATGTCACGGCGATCGTCGCCGGACGGCGGCTGGCCAAGGCCAGTGAGGGTCACGAACGCAACGGCATCGCGCGCGACGCCTACTCCTACCTGCATTTTCCGATGGTCGCCGGGATCGCGCTGATCGCCGTCGGCTTGAAGGCGACGCTGGCGCATGTCGACGCTTCCCTGAAGCTCGTCCCGGCGACCGCGCTGCTCGGCGGCGCGGCCTTGTACCTGCTCGCGCACGTGGCGTTTCGCCTGCGCAACATGCACACGCTCAGCGTCCGGCGGCTGCTCTGCGCGGCCGTCCTGTTGGCGCTGCTGCCGGCGGCGGTGCGGATACCGGCGCTGCTGACGCTGGGCATCCTCGCGGCGCTGCTGGCGATGCTGATCGCCTATGAGGCGGTGCGCTATGCGGACGCGCGCAACCGCATCCGCCACGAGCTCGCGCGCGAACCAGTGGCCGATTAGCCGCCCGGCCTCCGCCGCGCGATTTCGCCACTGCGCGCTTCTCGGCGCGCTGAGGTGTTCATGCAGCAGAAGACCGTGACGCCCGGCGCCAACCGGCCCCGCGCTACCGAAGGCTCGCTTGAACCGACGCTCACGTCTGCAAATCGAGAGTGAGGAGCGGTGAAATGTCGCGCAGGGCAATCGCGTTCATAGTGGTGCTTGGCCTCGTGGTTCTGGGCCTGCCGGTCACGGCGGCGGCCGCGCCGACGGTCACGTTCAAAGCAAGAGCCGTGCCGATTCCGGGCTTTCGCGGCACCGGCAACATCCTCGGCGCGGGCGCCGCGCTGCAGGTGCAGTACACGATCGCGGGGACCGAATACGGCGGCTTTCCGCCGCCGTTGATCGGCGTCAACTTCTATACGCCGGCCGGCACGAAGCTGCACCCGCGCGGCTTTGCCACCTGCTCGCCGTCGGCGCTTCAGAACATGGGGCCGCGCGCCTGCCCCAGTCGCTCGCGCGTGACGCTGTCGGGCACGGCGCTCGGCGTCGTCAGCTTCGGTCAGGAGCGCGTGCAGGAGCGCGCGTCGATCCAGGCCTTCTTCGCGCCCGGCGGCGGGCTGCAGTTCTACACGCAGGGCAGCTCGCCCGTGTCGCTGGAATTCCTCTCGCCCAGCCACGTGGTCGGCAGCGGTCGGCCGTATGCGCAGAAGTTCGTCACGTCGGTGCCGCTGATCGAAACGGTGCCCGGCGCGCCGGATGCGTCGGCCCTGTCGATCAGCCTGAAGATCGGTGCGGCGTTTCGCCGGGGCAAGAAGGTGACGTACTACGGGAGAGTCCCGAAGCGCTGCCCCAGGGGCGGCTTCCGGCTGAAGTCCGAACTGCTGTTCGCCGGCGTCGGCGGCCTGGCGGCGCAGACGGTGACGGTGGCCTACAAAGCGCCGTGCCCGCGCCATCACAGGCGTCGCCGCTAAAGACTCGGCGCGTCCCGTCCCCTCGCGCTGTCGCTTGGCGTCGGGCGGGGGGACGGGGCCGTCGGCGGTCTAGACTCGGCGCGGCGCAGCGCTCAGGCGAGCGCCGGAGTGTGCGCCGCCGCGGACGAGCGCTCCGACGCCGACGCTTTGCGCTCGTCGAGGATCACGCGACTTCCGCCGGACGGGCTGAAGGTGATGCCGCGCCTGCGCGTCACCTCCGGCGGCCCGCCGACCGAGCGCAGCTCGTAGCGCGCGAGCGCCGCACGAAGGACGATCTTCATCTCCAGCAGCGCGAAGCTCGCCCCGAGGCAGCGGCGTCGCCCGCCGCCGAAGGGGATCCACGTATAGGTGCCGGGCGTCTGGTCGAGGAAGCGCTCGGGGCGAAAGGCGTAGGGGTCTGGGTAGATGGTTGCGTCGTGGTGGACGAGGTAGGCGCTGGCGAACAGCACGACGCCGGGCTGGTACTCGATGTCGCCGATCTGCACGGGCTGCTTGACCAATCGCGGCTCGGCGTTGGGCACGACCGGTCGCCGGCGCAGGATCTCGTTGATCGTGGCCGTCAGGTAGGCGTCGTCGGAGCCGCCGCTGTCGAGCTCCTCGTGGAGGCGCTGCTGCACGCCGGGCTCGCGGGCGATCCGCTCCAGCGCCCAGGCCAGCTGCGAGGCTGTCGTCTCGTGGCCGGCGACAAGCGCCGTGACGAGCTCGTCGCGCAGTTCGGCGGGGCTCATCGGCTCACCGTCCTCGTCGCGCGCGCCCAACAGCATCGACAGCACGTCCTCGCCGTCACCGCCGTCGCGCCGGCGCTCCTCGATCAGCGCGTAGATCAGCTCGTCCGCGCGTGCGCTCACGCGTTCCATGCGCCCCACCGGGCCACGGCCCGCGAGCAGGCGCTGGGCGGGCGGCAGCAGCGAGATCGGGTTCTCGCCGAAGGCCAGCACTTCGGTCATCAGGTCGCGCAGCTCGTCCAGCTGGGCGCCGCGCTGCAGGCCGAAGACGGCGCGCAGGATCACCTCGAGCGTCAGGCGCTGCAGGCGGCCGTGCAGGGGGGTTGGCTCGCCGGCCGGCCAGGAGGCGACCTCGCGCTCTGCCAGCTCGCCCATCAGGCCCGACAGGCGCTGCATCTTCTCGCCGTGAAAGGCCGGCAGCAGCAGCTTGCGCTGGCGCATGTGCGGGTCCTCGTCGAGCAGGATGACGGAGTTCGCGCCGATCACCGGTTCGAGGATGCGCGCTCCCTCGCCGGGATGCAGAACGTCCGGCGCCGCCGTGAAGACCTGCTTGATCTCGTCGGGATCGGAGAGGATCACGAACGGCGACTGGCCGAGCAGGCGAATCGTGAAGCGCCTGCCGTAGCGCGCGCGGCAACGCTCCATGTAGGCGGTCGGACGGCTCCACCAGCCGATCGACTGCAACGCGGTCGGCGTTCGCGGTCCGGGCGGCAGTTGACGGTTCATGGGTGGCTCCTCGTGTCGCACGCGCGGTGTCTGGACGAGTTTACGCCTCGCGCGCTCCAGGCAAAGCGGGCGCGCCGTCGCGGCGACACGGCAACGCTCAGCGCGACTGAGGCAGCTTGGCCGAACCGCGCTTTACGGCGGGGGCCGACGGCGGCGGCACGACCGGTCCGATGTCGCCGTCGGGCGCGGCGTCGAGGTCGACGATCACGGGCGCGTGGTCGCTCGGGCCGCTGCCCTTGCGCGCCTGCCTGTCCACCCAGGCCGCCCGCACCCGTTCGGCGACCGGGGGCGAGGCGAGCACGAGGTCGATGCGCATGCCCAGGTCGCGATGGAACATACCGGCGCGGTAGTCCCAGTAGGTGAAGACCCGCTCGGTCGGCCAGCGGTCGCGCACGACGTCGCGCAGGCCGAGCGCCTGCAGCTTCGCCAATGCCTCGCGCTCGGGGGCGGTGACGTGCGTCTGGCCGATGTAGGCGTCCGGGTCGAACACGTCGACGTCCGCCGGGGCGATGTTCATGTCGCCGCACACGATCGCGTCCTGCGGCCCGTCGCCGACGAGCTTCTGCAGGGCTGCCAGCCAGGCGAGCTTGTACTCGTAGTGCTCGGAGTCGGGGGTGCGCCCGTTTGGCACGTAGACGCAGTGCACGCGAATGCCGCCGCACGTCGCCGAGACGGCGCGCGCCTCGGCGTGGGGAAAGCCGGGAGCGCCGGGAATGCCCGTAACGACGTCGTCCAGTCCGGCGCGCGAGAGGATCGCGACGCCGTTCCATTGCGTCTCGCCGTGACGCGCGACCGCGTAGCCGCGCGCGGCGAGCTCGCCGCCGAGCAGCTCGTCGAAGGCGGCGTCCGCGAGCTTGGTCTCCTGCAGGCAGACGACGTCCGGCTGGCGTTCGCCAAGCCAGGGCAGCAGGCGCGGCACACGCTGCTTGGCCGAGTTGACGTTCCAGGTGACGATGCGCACCCGCCGTACGGTAACGCCGACGGAGCGTGCGCCGAGTCATCGCGCCGATGCCGTCAGCGCTCGCACGGCGCCGGCGCTCAGCACCAGACCAAGTGTCCCGAGACACAGCCCGGCGGCGATGATCATGGAGGCGGCGTCGCCGGCGGCGTTGGCGACCGCGCCGCCGGCGCCCGAGCCGATGATCTGGCCGCCGGCCCAGGCAAGGTTCGTCAGCGCCGCCGTCAGGCCATGGTCGAGCCCTTGGCGCTCGGCGGCGTCTGTCAGCAGCGCCATCGCCGGCGCCCAGAAGGCACCGAGGGAGCCGCCGATCGCCACGACGACCGCCGCGAGCACGAACGCGTGGCCGGGCAGTGCGAAGCACAACAGCAGGGCCGCGGCCAGCGCAAGGCCGAGGCGCAGCGGCAGCAGCCGTCCGCGACGGTCGGACAGGCTTCCGACGACTGGGCTCACCGCCCCCTCGGCGCCCGCTGCGAGCAGGAATGTCGCGCCGACGGCGATCGCGCCCGCGCCGAGGTGGTGAAGTCGCAGCGGCGCGAGCACGTCGATCACACCCGACGCGAGTGCAGGCAGGGCGACGAGCCACATCGCGAGGGCCACGCCGGGCATGGCAAGCGCCGCGAGCAGGTTGCCGACGCCCTGCTCGGAGCGCACATGGCTGCTGGGCAGCCGGCGCGTCTCGGCGACGAGCAGCCCTGCGAAGAGGACGACCACGCTGAACGCGGCGCCCCGGCCGATCGCGTTGGCCAGCGTGCCGATCACCGGTCCGAACAGCGCGCCGGCGATCGCCGCGGCGAGCGCTCGGCCGATGAGCGCACCCCGGCGTTCGGGCGATGTCTCGGCGACGATCCAAGCCAGACCGCCCGCCCACGAGAACGCCCCGCCGACGCCTTGAATCAGACGGGCACAGTCAAGCGCGGCGGCGCTGTGCAGGAACGCGAAGGCGAGCGTCGACCCGGCGAGCAGGGTCAGCCCGGCGACGACCGTCGCCTTTGGCCCCACGCGCGCCGCCAGCACGCCGCCGGGCAGCGAGCCGACGAGCGTGCCGATCGGATAGCCGGCCGTCATCAAGCCGGCGGACAGCTTGGAGAGGTGCAGTTCGTACGACAACCGCGGCAGCAGCGGCGCGATAACCGCATAGAACATCGTGTCCACGAACACGACGGCGCTTATCACCAGCACGAGCCGGCGCTCTATCGAGCCCGGTCCAGGATCGGAGCGCTGCCGCTTGGAAACGAGCCTCAGAAGTGAGCCGAGCTGGGCCAAGGCCAGACCGTAGAACAAGGGCGGAGCCTTGCGCCTGGCGACTCTGGCGCGACGGACGTCGTTGCGTAGCGGGCGGCCGAGCTAGGCCGCTGGTGTTGCCCCGAAGGTGTTGCGGCCGTCGGGTTTCCTGTCGAAGAAGGCTTTCGCGGTGTCGTAGCCCGAGTCATACAGCTCTTTCTTCTGGGCCGCGGAAAGCTCGAAGTCCAGGGTGGGCACGTCGCCCGTCGGTATCGAGATCGTCCGGGGCGCGAACGCGACCATCTCGAGCTTGTCCAGGGCGTTCATCGAGGTGTCGACGATCGCCTTGAGCATGTCGATCGGCCAGAGCGGGCCGTCGATCGCGGTGTAGCTCGGCTGTTCGGGGGTCTTGCCCCCGAACAGGCGAAAGCCCCAGGTCGGGTGCTCGGGCTGGGGCTTGTCGAAGAGAAATACCGGGAATGCGCTGGTGACGCCACCGTCGACCAGCACTCCGGGCTTTTTCGTATGGCCATCGATCAGGCTGAGCGGCGGGAAGAAGTAGGGGTAGCCGGCGCTGATGCGCACGGCGTCGGCGATGGGGAAGTCGTCCGGCGCGAGTTGTTTGCCGTGCTCGTCGATGTACAGCTCGACGTCTCCGGGGAATACGACCATGCGCGAATGCGCGAGATCGGCTCCGACGACCCGCAGCTTGTCGGCTTCCAAGTCGCCGAACGTCCGCGCTGGCTGCGGCGCATCGGCGAGCAGTTTTTCGATCCACGCGTGCAGCGCTTTGCCTTTGGTGGCGCCATGGTGCAGCAGGTTCGCGGGAATCTCGAGCTCGCCCAGGGGACCGTAATCGGCGATCTTGGCGAAGTCGAAGTCGTCAAGCTGTTCGCGAAGACCCTGCGCGCTGTAACCGACGGCGAGCGCCATCGCAGTGATCGCTCCGGCCGAGGTGCCCGCCAGCTTGACCCATTCGTCGTAACCGGCCTCGGCCGCCGCTTGCAGGCCGCCGGCGAACGCCAGGCCCTTGATGCCTCCGCCGGAGAAGACTCCGTCTGCGCGCACGAAGTCAGGCTCGCACACGACCGCGTGCCGATCGAGCGGTGTTTCTCGACCGTCGCCCGAAGGCGAGCTTCTTCAGAGGATTTCCTCGATCAGCTGCCGCAGCGCTTCTTGCCCTTCGACGGTCGGGTGGAAGCTCTCGACCTTGGGGATCGGTTTCAGGCCTTTGAACAGGAGTGCGTGGATGAACGAAGCTTCTGAGTCGCAGATGCCGTGGCCGACGAAAGTGGGCCGCGGGTCTACGAAGCGAATGTTCTTTGCGGCGCGTTGCTCGAGCGCGACGGCTTCTTCGATGACCTGGTTCACCGCGTCGGTCTGGTGGAGGATCCATTCGATGTCGCTCGCGTAGATCGCGAGTTTGTCGATGCCCGCGACCGTGCCGACTTGGCAGTCGACGAGCGGGCTGCGGGCACTCTCGAACAGCTTCGGGTACCCGATGACCACGAGCTCGGTGTATGGGGATTGGTCGAAGATGTCTTCGTAAAGTTGCAGCAGACTGGGCAGCGGGACTGCGTTGGTCGAGGTTGCGTTCTCGCCTGGCAGCTCGTAGGTGCCGGGGGGACGGCCGTGACGGAGCCATTCGAGCGCCGTTTCGGCCGCCCCGTTGTCGCGTTCCGCACACCCTTTGGCGCCTCCGGCGGAGTAAAGGCCGTCGACGCAGCTCTGCAGAACGCTTTTGAAGCCGACGTCGTTGCCGCCGATCGAAAGCGTCACGAGCCGGGTGCGCGGGCCGACGTGCCCGAGTTGGGGATCCTTGCCTTCCCACAGGTTGCCGATCCTGGCGCCGATGCACGCGGGAAACGCGAGGCTCAGCCCAAGATGGGTCGCGATCTGCTCGGCGTAGCCATTGGTCGCGCGGTAGCAGCCGTTCGTGCCGGTCGTGTGCGGCAGGTAGGAGAATGACCCTACGCCGGCGGCGTAGGAGTCGCCGAGAGCGGTGTATTCGCCGGTCGCCGGCGGTTCTCGGCCTGGAGTTTTTTCGAGAAAGTCCTGGAGGTTCTCGACGATTTCCTGGCGCATCGCGAAGGTCGCTTCTTCTTCGCTTTCGCTGCCTTCGAGGCCGGGCTGGTCGGTGGAGGAGTAGTTCCGACGTGCTTGGGCAAGGCGAGGTGGATAGGGCCCGGGTGGAGTGATGATCGCCCCGCCGTTTTCTTGCAGCCAGTTGATGTCCATGTAGATCACGAGCCGCCCTTGGCCGCTCTGCATGTCGCGTTCGTCGAAAAGAGCGCCGACAGCGTGAGTGCCGTCGCTCGCGAGGATGTTGCGGCTGCGGAGGCCGCTGATCCTGCCGGGCCAGTTGGCCAAGAACCGATTGAGCAGATGAGGCGTGCGCGTCGCGCCGTTCTCTGCAGCTGGGTTGAACCTGAGATTGTCAGGCGACGCTCCTTGGCTTCCCACGAGGACCTGCTGGTTCTTCAGAACGGCCCCGGCGATGATCTGGTCGCTTTCGTTGATTTCTTCACTTGACGTCGCCGACGTGCCCGTGAGGTATAGGCGGCCGCCGCCTTTGACGTATTCGGCCAGCTCGATATCTTCGTCGGGGTAGAGGGCGATGAACGCACGAATGACCCAGACCGACGTGTACGGCGAGAGGTCGGGCGGCAGCGTTTCTGAGACCGTGACGGTGTAGCCGAGCGACCGCAGCACCGCGGCCGCGACGTTGCCTTCGGTGCCCTGTTGCTCGTCGAGGATGGGGGCGTAGACGAGCACGTTGTTGGTGTGAGCTTGCGCATCGCTCAGACCTACCGCGAGGAAGGCTGTGAGGATCAGCGCGAGCGCGAGCGCAGTCCTTGCCGCAGCCTTCATGTCCCCCCCTCTCTCCCTTTGTCAGCGCCTCGAGACAGGCGCCTGTCTCGGCGGACGGTAGTTGCAATCGGCCGTCTTTTGCCGGCGACACCAATTTTTCTCCGGCTGACAGACCAATCTGCGCGCCGCTGGTCGAAGGAACGCTCTCGCCGCGGGCGGCAAAGTCGGTGACGAACTGCGTGATCGCGTCGCGGAAGGCCCGTTGCTGCTGGGGAGTCAGCTGGCCGCAGTCTCGATTCCCCGGCGCGGTTCGACCACCGTCACGAACACGCTGCGGAACTCGCTGGAAATCGCGACAGTGGAGCTAGTCGGGCTCGAACCGACGACCTCTACCGTGCCACGGTAGCGCTCTCCCAGCTGAGCTATAGCCCCTCGCGCGAAAGTTTAGCCTCCCCGCGCTTCTTCGTCGGGCCGGCCCTCCCGCAACCTTCGGATGGCCGGCTCCAGCTCGTGATCGCTTGCCCAGTTGATTCCATTGGCTTGATTGTTCCCAGTCGGCGCCACTCGGAGGTGCAGTCCGCGCCGTCCGCATATGTCCACGATGGGAATCAGATAGCTCCTCGCCAGATCGGGGGAGTAAATCGCGATCGCGTCAATCTCGGCCGGCGAATAGCTGCTTCGCATGTAGCCGTCGCGCGGTGTGTGGCGACTGGTTTCGAGCTTGATCGCCAGCACGCCGCCCACCCGGCGCGCGAGCTTGCACTGGACCCTCAGCAGGTCGGGATCGAGATCGACGATCAAGTCGTAGCGCCGGCCCTCGCACAACGGTCGCAGGACTGTGAAGCCAAGCTGGATGACTGCGGCGGTGATCGCCGCCTCGGCAGCGGCTCCCTTCTGACTTGGCGTGAGCTGGGCCATCTACAGACCGTAGGCACGGCTTGGGACACAACTGCACCGTCTTGTCTGAGGTGCACGCGTCTCGCCGAGAGCCTGGGCCCAGTGCGGCCTGAGCCTCACTCCGGCGGAATGAACTCAGGCACGTCGAGGTCGTCGCCTGGGTCGTCCTCGCCACGCGTGCGGCGCGCGTCGTCGATGCCGCCGCTGGGCGCGGCCTGGTCGAGTCGCGCGGTCATACCGCCATGCGCGAGGCGCACGTCGCGCAGCAGCCGCTCGGCGTTGTTGCGCAGCGAGACGGACAGCTCGCGCAGGTTGCGCGACAGCTCGGTGCCCTCGCGCAGGACCTCGCGCGCGGCGACGTGGGACTCGCCGACGATCTCGCGCGCGTCCTGGCGCGCCTTGGCGCGCACGCGCTGGGCCTGCTCGGCGGCGTCGGTGCGCAGCTTCTGCAGATCCTCTCCGCCCGACGCCACGGCGCGCTCAGCCTGCGTCTGCGCATCCGCGAGCACGCGGCCGGCCTGCTCGCGTGCCTGG
>DATHJQ010000031.1:0-2526 GCA_035286505.1 Solirubrobacteraceae bacterium
CCCGACGGTCACGCAGTGCACGGACGCGCAGGCCACGACCAACACGTGCCCGGCCACCAGCCAGATCGGCACGGCATCGGCGACCTCCGGGTCGGGCCCGACGCCGTTCACGTTCACCAACGGCGTTGTGTACCTGACCGGCCCTTACCAGGGCGCTCCGTTCGGCCTGTCGATCGTCATCCCGGCGGTGGCCGGTCCCTTCAACCTCGGTCCCGCGATCACTCGCGCGAGGATCGACGTCGACCCGCTGACCGCCCGCGTGATCACGACGGCGAACGTGCCCACGATCGTGGGCGGCATCCCGACGCGTATCCGCGGCATCAGCGTGTCGGTCAACAAGCAGGGCTTCCTGTACAACCCGACCAACTGCAGTCCGTTGGCGACCGACTCGACGCTGCTGGGCTTCGTGCCGGGAGTCGCCGGGTTCGCGACGCAGAACATCTCGTCGCCGTTCCAGGTCGGCAACTGCAGCGCGCTGAAATTCAAGCCGAAGTTCAAGGCCTCGACCAGCGCGAAGACCTCGAAAGCCAACGGTGCGAGCCTGACGACGACGGTCAAGCCGGTCGCCGGGCAGGCGAACATCAGGTCCGTGAAGGTGTCGCTGCCCAAGGCGCTTCCCTCACGCTTGACGACGCTGCAGAAAGCGTGCACCGAAGCGCAGTTCGCCGCCAACCCGCTGAAATGCCCGAGCGGCTCGTTCGTGGGAGGCGCGACGGTCGTCACGCCGACGCTTCCCGGAAAGATGATCGGTCCCGCGATCCTCGTGTCGCACGGAGGCGCGGCCTTCCCGGATCTCGACCTCGTCGTCAAGAGCAATGGCGTCACGGTCATCCTGGTCGGCAACACGGACATCAAAAAAGGCGTCACGACGACGACCTTCGCGTCGACGCCCGACGTGCCGGTGTCCAGCGTGACGGTCAACCTGCCGATCGGCTCGCACAGCGCGCTGGCGGCGAACGGCAACCTGTGCGCCCGACCGCTGGTCATGCCCACGACGATCACCGGGCAGAACGGAACGGTCGTCAAACAGAACACGAGGATCGCCGTCAGCAACTGCGGCGTGCGGATCGTCGGGCACAAGGTGGTGGGCAACACCGCCTACCTGACCGTGCAGACGTTCGGCGCCGGTCGCGTCAGCGGCAAAGGCGCGGGTCTGGCGACCACGTTCCGCAGTTTCAAGCGAGCGCAGAAACGGGCGACTCTGAAGGTGCCGCTGTCGCATGGCGGGCGCGCCAGGCATCGTCCGTTCAAGGTGCGCGTGCGGGTCGGCTTCGTGCCCAGGTCCAAGAGCGGCAAGAGCTCGGCGTCGTTCGTCAGGCTGTCCTTCCGCTGACGACCGTCTGCTGGCAACCCTCAACGGCGGGGCGGCTTCGGCCGCCCCGCCGGCGTCTGGGGAGCGGCGCTCGGCCTAGACGAAGGTCGCTTGCCTGCTGCCCCTGCATGCCCTAGATTGCTGGGATGGACGCTGTGACAGGTACGGATACCTACCCAGCGCCAGCGGGGAGCGTGCACTCGGTGCTCGCAGGCGTGCGCAGGCTGACGCTGCTGGCCGACGGCGCGCGCGACTGCGATGCCGTCCTGCGCGCGCTGGCGCGCGAGCTGCTCTCGTCGCTGGACCCCGAAGAGGTGCACGTGCACCATCTCGGCGCCGACGACGGCGAGGAGCTGGTCGCCGTCTACATGTTCGACGGCGACGGCAAGCTCAGCTATCTGCTGCCGCGCTCTGAGCGTCCGCCGGGGGTCAGTTGGGTCGCCAACACCGGTCGCAGTGTGCTGATCGCCGACGGCCGCGAGCTGGCCGAGAGCGTGCCGCGCCTGGCGCAGACCGGCGCGACGAGCTCTGCGCTGCTGCTGCCGCTGGTCGAGCACGGCGCCGTCGAGGCGGTGGTGATGCTGGTGCGGCGGCTCCCGGGCGCGTTTGACGAGCGTTCGGTCGAGCTCGCGCGAACGCTCGTCGACCAGGCGGGCGCGGCGCTGGCGCTCGTGCGTGCGCGCGCCGAGGCGGGCACGGACGCGGTCGCAGGATGCATGAACCACCGCGCCATGCGCCGGCGCCTGGACGAGGAGATCGGTCGAGCGACGCGCGCCGGCAGCCCGCTGTCGTGCATCCTGATCGATCTCGACGACTTCAAGCTGGTCAACGACGAGCAGGGGCACCAGGCCGGAGACGCCGTGCTGCGCGAGGTCGTGCAGGCGCTCGTGGGAGAGTTCCGCGCCTTCGATCGCGTCGCGCGCTACGGCGGCGACGAGTTCGTCGTGATCCTGCCCAACGCCGACCTGCGCGCCGCCGCCGCCGCCGCCGCGCGCGCGCTGGAGCGGATGCGTGCGGTGTCCCCGCTGGGCGGCGGGCGCGGCATCTCGGCCTCGATCGGCGTGGCCCAGTGGCACGCGCCGATGAGCACCGATGAGCTCCTGCATGCATGCGATCTGGCACTGCTGCGCTCCAAGCGCGAGGGCAAGGGCCGGGTCACGCGCGCAACAGAGCCGGTCGCCTGAGCGCGCGCGCAGCGCCAGCAGCGTGCGGCG
>DATHJQ010000032.1:0-7068 GCA_035286505.1 Solirubrobacteraceae bacterium
TCGCGTGGCCGTCGGACGCATGCAGCTGGGCGGCGACGGCGACCCGCAGGAAGGCGATCAGCTCGTCGAGCTCGAGCACCGGCGACACCGAGGGCGAGATCACGCAGACCGGCCGACTGCCGGGCGAGCCTCCGCACATGCCGACCGGCGAGGTGCGCCAGCGCCCGCCGATCTATTCGGCGGTGAAGGTCGGCGGGGAGCGCGCCTACCGGCGCGCGAGAAGAGGCGATCGCGTCGAGATGCCCCAGCGCATCGTCACCGTGCACAGCTTCCGCCAGAAGTGGCGCGCGGCCGACGATCAGCGTCCGGGGCTGGAGCGGGCCGAATACGAGATCGAGTGCGGCTCGGGCACGTACGTGCGATCGCTGATAGCCGACCTCGGCGGCGACGCCTACTGCCTGGCGTTGCGGCGTACCGCCATCGGCCCCTTCGAGGTCGCCGAGGCGGTCGCGCCGCCCGCGCGCGGCGCGCGTTGGCACGATCCCCCGCTGATCGCCATCGACGATGCGCTGACCAGGCTCTCGCAGCAGCGACAGGGCTAGGCTTGCGCCTGTGAAGGTCACCCGCCTGCCCGACGTCCAGCGAGAAGAGGGCCGCAGCGTGGCGGTGGGCACCTTCGACGGCGTGCACCTCGGCCATCGCGAGGTCATCGCCGGCTCGGACACCGCGGTCACGTTCGATCCGCACCCCGTCTCCGTCGTGGCGCCACAGCACACGCCCAAGCTGCTGACCACGCTGCAGCGCAAGGCCGAGCTGATCGGCTCGCTGGGCGTGCGCGAGCTCGTCGTCGTCCCCTTCGACCCCGCCTTCGCCCGGCGCTCGGCCGACGAGTTCGTGGCCGACGTGCTCGTCGGCGCACTGGGCGCAAAGCGCGTGGCGATCGGCGAGAACTTCCGCTTCGGCCACAAGGCCCAGGGAGATGCGCGCCTGCTGGCCGCCGACGATCGCTTCGCCACGACCGTCCACCCGCTGCTGGAAATGGATGGCGAGATCGTCTCCTCCAGCCACATCCGCGGTCTCGTGCTCGCGGGCGAGCTCGCCGAGGCCAACCGCCTGCTCGGCGTCCCCTTTCAGTTGTCCGGCGAGGTCACACGCGGCGACCAGCGCGGCCGCGAGTTGGGCTTCCCGACGGCCAACCTCGTGCCCGACGAGGCGCTGGCGTGCCCCGGCCATGGCGTCTACGCGTGCATTGCCCACGCGGACTCGATCGGGGCGCGTCCGGCCGCCGTAAGCATCGGCGTGCGCCCGACCTTCACGACGGGCCGCGGCGAGCTGATCGAGGCCTACCTGCTGGACTTCGACGGCGACCTGTATGACCGGCCGCTGCGCCTGGAGTTCCTCGCGCGCCTTCGCGGCGAGCGCCGCTTCGACTCGCCCCAAGCGCTGGTCGAGCAGATGCACGTGGATGTCGCCCAGACGCGTGACATCGCACAGCGGCCGTAGCGATGTGACGCCCCGCGCGCGCGGTGCGGTAGCGATCGTATATACAGTGCCCGTCTGATTCGGCATGCTCGCGGTGAAGCTCCGCCGCGACTGCCCCGTGTCTTCGTGCTCGGTCGGCGCCCGCTCGATGCGCAGCCGCGGCCAGCCGGCGTGCTACCGTGTGCCCGCTCATGGCCGCCATCACAACAGAGCGAAAGCGCGAGATCGCCGCCAAGTTCGGCGCAAGCGAGAAGGACACCGGATCGACCAAGGTCCAGGTGGCGCTGCTCACCGAGCGCATCAACCACCTCACCGAGCACCTGCGCGAGCAGGGCAAAGACCACCACTCGCGCCGCGGCCTGCTGATGCTCGTCGGGCGCCGCCGCCGGTTCCTGGACTACCTGCAGCGCGAGGACCTCGACGGCTACCGCGCGCTTATCAAAGAGCTCGGCCTCAGAAAGTAGCCTCGACGTGGCGGTGATCGCTCCCGGCACGCCCGCGCCCGAGTTCAAGCTGGTGCGCGAGGACGGATCGAGCTTCACGCAGCAGGACCTGCGCGGCCGCTACACCGTATTCGTCTTCTACCCGTTCGCCTTCAGCCCCGTGTGCACCGACCAGCTGCAACTCTATGAGGACGCGCTGGGTGGCTTTGCCGAGCGTGGCGTGCAGCTCTACGGCGTCTCCTGCGACGCCAGCTGGTCGCAGACGGCCTTCAAGGAGAAGCTCGGCGTGAGCTCTGAGCAGCTGTCGGACTTCGAGCCCAAGGGCGCCACATGCGCCGCGCTGGGCGCGCTGCACCCCGGCGGCTTCGCCGAGCGCGCGCTGGTGGTCTTCGACCCTGACGGCGTCGTGCGCTGGAGCTTCCAGGCGCCGTCGCCGGGCGAGCTGCCTGCGTTGAAGCTGCTGCGCGAGGGCGTCAACAGCGTCCTCGGCGGCGACGCAGCCGCTGCCTGACGCAACGGCGCAGCGTCGCGCCTGGCGCCAAAAGGCCAGCGCGAGCCGACCCGCGGGCAGGCCCGGTCGCACAGGAGCGCGCGCTCGCTCTCCGCTAAGCTCGTCACGTTCGGAATAAAAAAGAAAACGGACCGCCGACCGACGGGCGGACAGGAAGGCAGTGAATATGAGCAGTGATGGGGTTACGCGGGTCTCCGTGGAGATCTCCGGCAGCGAGATCTCGTTCGAGACAGGCAGAATGGCCAAGCAGGCCTCCGGCGCAGTGGTCGTCAGACAGGGCGACACGATGGTGCTTTGCACGGCCGTCGCAGGGAGCCTGCGCGACGTCGACTTCCTCCCGCTGACGGTGGACGTCGAGGAGCGCATGTACGCCTCGGGCAAAATTCCCGGCTCGTTTTTCAAGCGCGAGGGCCGTCCCGGCGAGAAGGGCACGCTCACCGCGCGCATGATCGACCGCCCGATCCGGCCGCTGTTCCCCAAGGAATGGCGCTATGACACGCAGCTGGTCGCCATCCCGCTGTCGATCGACCACGAGCATCCGTATGACATCCTTGCTATGAACGGCGCGTCCACCGCGCTGATGATCTCCGACATCCCGCTGCCCACGCCCGTCGGCGCGGTGCGCATCGGCAAGATCGACGGCAACTTCGTCGTCAACCCAAACGAGGCCGACCTCCTCGCAGACGCCGAGAACGCCTCGGACCTCGACCTGATCGTCGCCGGCACCGAGGAGGCCATCCTGATGGTCGAGGCCGGCGCCAACGAGATCCCCGAGGCCGAGATCCTCGACGCGCTGGACATCGCCCACGCCGAGATCAAGAAGCTCTGTGCGCTGCAGCGCGAGCTCGCCGAGAAGGTCGGCAAGCAGAAGAAAGTCTTCGAGACGATCGCCGTCGACGAGGCGCTGCTCGAGCAGATCCGCACCTCGCACGGCAAGGCGCTGGACGACGCCACGCAGGTCGAGGACAAGCTCGAGCGCCAGGACGCCACCAAGGCCGTCGAGGCGGAGATCCTCGAGCAGCACGCGCCCGCGGCACCCGAGAGCGCGTCCGAGGAGCAGGCCGCCGCCGCCAAGCAGCAGCGCGCCGCCGTGCAGATGGCCTTCGACAAGCTCGAGAAGTCGATCATCCGCGAGCGCATCGCCGTGCACAAGAAGCGCCCCGACGGACGCGGCGCGGACGAGATCCGCGACATCTCCATCGAAGTCGGCGTCACGCCGCGCACGCACGGCTCGGCGCTGTTCACGCGCGGGCAGACACAGGCGCTCAGCGTCGTCGCAATGGGCACGCTCAAGGAGGAGATGCGCCTGGACACGCTCGGGCTGGAAACGAAAAAGTTCTACTGGCACCACTACAACTTCCCGCCGTTCTCAGTCGGCGAAGCCGGGCGAATGGGCGGCGTCAAGCGCCGTGACATCGGCCACGGCGCGCTGGCCGAGCGCGCGCTGGCGCCGATGGTCCCTTCGATCGAGGACTTCCCCTACTCGATCCGCGTCGTCTCGGACATCCTCGAGTCAAACGGCTCCTCCTCGATGGCCTCCGTGTGCGGCTCGTCGCTGTCGCTGATGGACGCCGGCGTGCCGATCAAACGGCCCGTCGCCGGCATCGCCATGGGACTGATCAAGGAGGGACAGGACTACATCGTGCTCACCGACATCGCCGGCGTCGAGGACCACCTCGGCGACATGGACTTCAAGGTCGCCGGCACCGAGCGCGGCATCACGGCGCTGCAGATGGACATCAAGATCACCGGCGTGACCTTCGACATCCTGCGCGACGCGCTCGCCCAGGCCAAAGAGGCGCGCACATTCATCCTTGCAAAGATGACCGACACGATCCAGGGCCCCCGCGATCAGCTCTCGCAGTTCGCGCCGCGCATCCAGACGATCCAGATCGACCCCTCGCAGATCGGCCTGCTGATCGGCAAGGGCGGCGAAACGATCCGCGGCCTGGCCGAGGAGTACGAATCGCAGATCGACGTCAACGACGACGGACAGGTGCTGATCTACTCGGCCAACGGCGACCTCGGCGATGCGCTCGTCGAGCGGATCCGCACGATGATGAAGGAGGTCGAGGTCGGCGACGAGTACGTCGGCAAGGTCGTCAAGACGACGACCTTCGGCGCCTTCATCGAGCTCTCCAAGGGCACCGACGGCCTGCTGCACATCTCAAACGTCTCGCCCGGCCAGCGCGTCGAGTCGGTCGAGGACGTGCTCAACAAAGGCGACGAGATCAACGTGCGCGTGGTCGAGGTCGACCGCGAGCGCGGACGCATCGGCCTGCGCCTGGCCGACGACCCGGACATCGCCGGCAAGTCCGTCGAGGAACTGGCCGGTGTAGGCACCGGCGGCGGAGGCGGAGGCGGCCGTCCCCCGCGCGATGGCGGCGGGCGAAACGGTCGCTCTGACCGCGGCCCGCGCCGCGACGGGGACCGCGGCTCGCGCGGCTCGCGCCGCGATCGCGACCGCGGCTGAGGGTCCACTGCAGCCAGAGCACCGGATAACCACGCTGACCCCCGGCTCCGCCGGCGGTGCCCCCGGCGTGCGGGTCGTCACCGAGCGCGTCCCCAGCGTGCGCTCGGTGGCGCTCGGCTTCTTCCTCGCCACCGGCTCGGCCGCCGAGACAGACGAGCAGGCGGGCATCTCGCACCTGCTCGAGCACATGCTGTTCCGCGGCACCGAGCGCTTCGGCTCGCAGGAGATCGACCAGATCTTCGACGCGATGGGCGCCGAGGTGAACGCCGGCACCGACAAGGAATCGACCTCGCTGTACACGCGCGTGCTCGATGGGCACCTGCCGCGCGCCTTTGAGGTGATGGGCGACATGGTCTTCCATCCGCGCTTCGGCGAGCTGGAGACCGAGCGCGAGGTCGTGCTCGAGGAGATTGCCATGTACGAGGACGACCCGCAGGACAAGGTCTTCGACGTGCTCGGCGAGGCGATCTTCGGGTCGCATCCACTTGGGCGCGCAGTGATCGGCACCGCCAAGGTCGTCGGCGCGGTCACGCGCGAGCAGCTCGCCGCCTTTCACGCCGTGCGCTATGAGCCGCAGAACCTCGTCGTCGCCGCCGCCGGCTCGATCGAGCACGACGCGCTCGTGGAGCTCGTGAGGACGCTCGACGAGGTGCGCGCCGCAGATGCGACCGCGCCCCGGGCCGGTGCGCAGCGTTCGCGGCTGGACGCCACCGCTCCGGACTTCGCGCGGCGGGTGCGCTTCGTCGAGAAGGACACCGAGCAGTACCACGTGTGCATCGGCGGCGCGGGAATCGCGCGCGAGGACAATCGGCGCTTTGCCCTGCGCGTGCTCGAAGGCGTGCTCGGCGCAACCACCTCCTCGCGCCTGTTCCAGGAGGTACGCGAGCGCCGCGGGCTGGCCTACTCGGTGTTCTCCTTCTCCAACCTCTACGCGCACGCCGGCGAGGTCGGCCTGTACGTCGGCACGCGTCCGGACAAACTGGAGCAGGCGCTCGCAGTGATCTCCGACGAGCTTGCGCGCTGCGTCGCCGACCCGGCCACCGAGGAGGAGCTGACCCGCTCTCGCGAGAACCTCAAGGGCCGCGTCGTGCTCTCCATGGAGTCCACCGGCGCACGCATGAGCCGCCTCGGCGGCTCGCTGCTGCATGACATGCCCATCCTCTCCATCGACGAGGTCATCGAGCGCATCGACGCAGTCACGCTCGGCGACGTGCGCGCCTTGGCCGACGAGCTGTTTCAGGCGCAGGCGCTGTCCGTCGCCGGCGTCGGTCCCGACCAGCGCCTGTTCGAGGCGGCCATCGCGCCGCTGAGCGCGAGCGACGGCGCGGTGGCTGACGGCTCGGCGCGCCCGGCGTCGACGGCCTCGGCTGCGGCGCAGGCGGCGCCGCGATGATCCGCGTGGCCGTCGCCGGCGCCGCGGGGCGCATGGGCGAGACCGTCTGTGCCGCCGTGGACGGCGCAGAGGACATGCAGCTCGTTGGCCGCGCCGACCCGCTGCTGAGCGTCGAGCTGGGCGACGTGCTGGACGACGCCGACGTCGTCGTCGACTTCACGCGTCCGGACACCGCCTTGGAGAACGCGCTGAGCTGCCTGCGCGCGGGCGTGCACGCGGTCATCGGCACGACCGGCTTTGACCTGCAGCCGCTGCGCGAGGCCGCCGAGGCGCAGGAGGGTGGGGGCGCAAACGTGCTCGTGGCGCCGAACTTCGCCATCGGCGCCGTGCTCATGATGCGCTTCGCCGCCGAGGCCGCCCGACACATGCACAAGGCCGAGATCATCGAGCTGCACCACGACGGCAAGCTCGACGCGCCCAGCGGCACCGCCGCGCTGACAGCCGAGCTGATGGCCGAGGCGAGCGGAGGAGAGGCGCCGCCGATTCATTCCGTGCGGCTGCCCGGCCTCGTCGCCCACCAGGAGGTGCTGCTCGGCGACGTCGGACAGACGCTCGGCATTCGCCACGACACCATCAGCCGCGAGTCCTTCATGCCCGGCGTGCTGCTTGGCGTGCGGCGCGTCGGGAAGTTGCCCGAACGGCTTGTCGTCGGGCTCGACAGGCTGCTCTTTTCATGACCGATTTGACGGCATCTGGCCTTCGGCGGCGGGGTAGCGCATGACCGTTTTGACGGCATCCTGCCTTCTGGGTCGAGCCGGCCTCCACTTCTCGTCACAATTTGTAACCGTTCCGGCCGCCACGACACGTCGCCACGATCGGTCATCCG
>DATHJQ010000033.1:0-5159 GCA_035286505.1 Solirubrobacteraceae bacterium
ATGGCGCGCAGCGCAATGGTCACAGGATGTTCACAGGCAAACCGTGCAGTTTGCGAGCGCCAGCGCACGCGCCGGCGGGCGGCGAGCACCTCATCTAGGCAGCTTGGGAGACCTGTTTCGCCCGCGCCGGCCTGGAGGCGCCGGAGGGCAGCAGCAGCGAGAGCGCTCCGGCGCAGAGCACGAAGGCCATCGACGTCCACAGGCAGGCCGTCAGTCCGTGCCATTCGTACATCACGCCCGACAGCACGGTTCCGGCAAGCCGCCCGCCGGCGTTGGCCATGTAGTAGAAGCCGACGTTCATCGCCACCTTGTCGTTGTCCGCGTAGGCGAGGATCAGATACGAGTGCACGGCCGAGTTGACCGCAAAGGCGACCCCGAAGGGAATCAGGCCGACGAGGATCGCGACGGTGCCGTCGACGTGGGTGGCCAGCGCCACGGCGATAGCCGCCGGACAGAACGCCAGTGCGCCGGCCAGGCGCAGCGCTGTCGCGCCGCCGGGCTCTCTGCCCGCCCCGTCGCCCGCGGCGCGGCGGCGCACGAAGCGCGGCGCCGCAGCCTGCACTGCGCCGTAGCCGATCACCCAAACCGCCAGCAGCGCGCCGACCTGCCAGAAGGACCAGCCGAGCGTCGCGTAGAGGAAGAATGGCAGCCCAACGACGAACCACACGTCGCGCGCGGCGAACAGGAACATGCGTGCGGCGGCGAGGACGTTGACGGCGCGGTTGTTGGAGAACACATGGCGAAACCGGGCCGTCCGGTCGGGCTTGCCCAGGTGGCCATGCATCAGCCGCGACGTCAGCGCCAGCGCCACGAGCGTCATGGCGGCGAGGATCAGCAGGGCGGTGCGAAACCCGGTGAGCGTGAGCAGCGCCCCGCCGAGAAAGAAGCCAACGCCCTTCAGCGCGTTCTTGGAGCCTGTCAGCAGCGCCACCCAGCGATACAGCGCGGACCGGTCGTTCTCGGGCACGACCAGCTTGACGGCGCTCTTGGAGCTCATCTTGGTCAGATCCTTGGCGACGCCCGAAAGCGCTTGCGAGGCCATCACGTAGGGCACGACGAGCAACGAGGCCGGCGCGAGGCCGAGCATGGCCAGCGCGAGGATCTGCACGGCCAATCCCATGAACAGGGTGACCTTCAGCCCCAGGCGCGCCGCGAGGAATCCGCCGACGAGGTTCGTTACCACGCCGGCGACCTCATAGAGCACGAACAGCGAGGCGACCTGCAGCGGCGTGTAGCCGAGCCGGTCGAAGTAGAACAGGACGAGCGTGCGCGTCGCTCCGTCGACCAGCGTGCCCGTCCAGTAGGCGCCGGTTACCAGCCCGTAGTTGCGCCGGGCACCTCCGCGCGCGGGCGCGCTCGATGGTGCGCTGCCTGTCGCCGCACTGGTCACTCGCGGCGGAAGCTGAATCATGGGCCAATCGTATTACATTGACGAATATAATTATTATTGATAAATATATATAGATGTCCGTGGATATGCAGCTGGCGCCCAAGCAAAAGCGGGCGGCGGGCGAGCGCTGCTGCGAGCCGGTCGTCTACCCCGACGTCCAACGCGACCACGCACTGCGCATCGCCGAGGCCGCAAAGGCCCTGGGCGATCCGATCCGCCTGCAGCTCGTGGATGTCCTGCGCAGGCATGCCGGCAAGGTCTGTGTGTGCGAGCTGGTGCCGCTGTTCGACATCTCCCAGCCCACGCTCTCCCACCATCTGAAGAAGCTGCGCGACGCCGGGATCGTGGACTCCGAGCGCCGGGGTCTGTGGGCCTACTACTACGTGATCCCCGACTCGCTGGAGGAGCTTTCGCAATGGCTGATCTGAGCGCGGCGGCGCGGGGGGTTCACCTGCACGACCCGCAGACGCTGTACCGCCACTGGGAGGAGAGCCAGTGGAGCCCGTGGGACCTCGACCTGACGGTGGATCGCCAGCAGTGGCAGGCGATGGACGACCGCTCGCTGGTGTCGTTCGTGCTCGGCTCGCTGATGGTCGCCGAGGAGCGCATCACGACGAAGTTCTCCGGGCTGGTCGGCGCCGACGCCAGTGAGGAGGAGGTGACGTTCCTGGCCACGCAGCAGGTCGACGAGGCGCGCCACATGCAGTTCTACGCCCGCTTCCAGGACGAGGTGGTTTCAGAGCCCACGGAGATCGCCGCGCACGTCGAGCGCGCGCGCGAGCAGATCTCGCCGGCCTTTCGCACGATCTTCGACGAGCGACTGGTGGCCGCCCACGACCGCCTGCGCGCACAGCCCGGCGACACGGCGGCGAAGGTGGCGTTCGTGACGATCTACCACCTGATCCTCGAGGCGACGCTCGGCCTGACGACGTTCGAGTTCACCACGCGCTTTCTGCAACGCGAGCGGCTGCTGCCGGGCTTCGTCGAGAGCTACGGCAGGATCCATCACGACGAGCAGCGCCACATCGGCTACGGCATCTGGTTTCTGCGCGGCGCCGTCGCGCGCGACGAGCGGATGGGCGACGTCGTGCGCCAGACGTTGCGCGAGCTGCTTCCCGCCGTCGCCGAGTCACTGACGCCGCCGGCAGGCGCCGACGCATCTGTGCTCGGCGCATCCACGGAGGAGCTTCGCTCGTTCGCGCTGGATGGGCTGACGCGGCGGCTGCTCGTCGTCGGCGTGCCGCTGGACACCCTCTGACACGCCTGAGCGCAGGTTCTGCGAGCACGCCGGCGCGCCGCGCATCGCTCGCCGCAACGGCCGCGCGGCGGTCAGAGCGATTCCGGCTCGCCGTCCGGCGCCGCGTCGGGCGGTACGCCGGTCGGATGCGAGGAGTCTGAGAACTCGCGGAACAGCCCCGTGACGACGAATGCGACCTGCTCGCCGATGTCCACGGCGTTGTCGCCGATGCGCTCCAGCGCGCGCGCGACGAGCGTCATGTGCATCGCCCACTCGCGCGTGTCGACGTCGTCGCCGATCTCGATCGCCGTACGGAAGATCTCGCGGTTGAGGCGGTTGATCTCGCGGTCCTGGCGCACCAGATCCTCGGCCAGCTCGACGTCACGAGCCGCGAAGGCCGCCTTCGATTGGGCGACCTCCGAGCGCGCGTAGGCGCCCATCTTGGCCAGCGCGTCCAGCATCTCGGGGCGCACCGGCGGCTCGTATCCCGACAGCGGGATCATCTTTGCGATGTTCACGCACTGGTCGCCCATGCGCTCGATGTGCTTGATCAGGTGCAGGAGCGCTGCGACGAGACGCAGGTCGCCGGCCACGGGCGCCTGCAGGGCCAGCAGCGAGAGGATGCCCTGGTGGACCTCCAGGTAGCGCCCGTCGACGCGGTCGTCGTCGGCGATCACCATCTGCGCGAGCTCGACGTCCTGATGGCTGAGCGCCTCCAGCACGCGGTCGAGCTGCTCGACGATCAGGTCCAGGCCGCCGAGCGCGTCGGTTTCCAGCGCGTGCAGCTGCTCCTGGAAGTGCGCCCGCCCCCGGGCAGCGCCACCCGCGGGCGCCTCGCCTGGCGCGCCGGCGCTTGCGGCGGTCGCTCCCGTCGACTCGGCCGCCGCGCGCCGCCGCGCGTCGTCGCTAGCCGAACTTGCCGGTGACATATTCTTCGGTGCGCGGGTCGTTGGGTTTGGTGAAGATCTCCTGCGTCGGGCCGACCTCGACGAGTTCGCCGCTGAGCATGAACGCCGTGCGATCGGCGACGCGCGCGGCCTGCTGCATGTTGTGCGTGACGATCACGAGCGTCACGCGCTTCTTCAGCTCCTCGATCAGCTCCTCGATCTTCAGCGTGGCGATCGGGTCCAGCGCCGAGCACGGCTCGTCCATCAGGATCACCTCGGGCTCGACGGCCAGCGAGCGTGCGATGCACAGCCGCTGCTGCTGCCCACCGGAGAGCCCCGCGCCGGGCTCGGACAGGCGCTCGGAAACCTCGTCCCACAGTCCTGCGCCGCGCAGCGCGGTCTCGACCTTGGCCTGCAGGTCGGCCTTGCCCTGCCCGCGGCGCCCGCCCGATCCCAGGCGCAGTCCGGCGGCGACGTTGTCGAACACGGACATCGTGGGGAACGGGTTGGGCTTCTGAAAGACCATGCCGATCGCTCGGCGCACGGCGACGACGTCCACCGAGGGGTCGTAGATGTCGGCGTCGTCGAGCAGCACGCGGCCCTCGGCGTGCGCGCCGGGGATCTCCTCGTGCATGCGGTTGATGCAGCGGATCATCGTCGACTTGCCGCAGCCGGACGGACCGATGATCGCGGTGACCTCGTTGGCGCGGAAGTCCAGGTCGATGCCCTTGACCTGTTCGGCGTCGCCGTAGAAGGCGCGCAGCTTCTCCAGCGTCACGCTCAGCCCGGGCTTGGCCTCGACCGGGCGCGGCGCGGTTTCGGTTGCGACGCCGCCGCTGTTGGACTCCGGGCCTTTGGGCGCGATGCGCTGGCGCTCGCCCTCGGCTTGGCTCTCGGGCTCCATGTCAGCGACTCGGGAGGCGATTCCGTCGGATGTCATGCAAGGCGGCTCCTTCGCGAGACGAGGCGGGCGATCAGGTTGAGCAGCAGGATCATTGTGACGAGGGCGAGCGCGGCTCCCCACGCACGGTTTACCACGGCCGTCGTCGGTGAGGTCACGTCGTCGTAGATCTGCACCGGCAGCGAGTTCATGAACTGGCCGAGATTGAAGTTGGTGCTGCGTGTGGAGGCGGCCGTGAACAGCAGCGGCGCCGTCTCGCCAGCGGCGCGCGCGATCGCCAGCAGCACGCCGGTGACCATTCCGGGCAGGGCCGTCGGCAGGATGACCCGGGAGATCACCTTCCAGCGTGGGGCGCCGAGCGCGAGCGCCGACTCTCGCAGCGTGGTGGGGATCAGCGTGAGGATCACCTCGGCCGAGCGGATGACCACGGGGAGCATCAACAGCGCCAGCGCGAACGATCCCTTGTAGCCCGCGTAGGAGCTGCCTGTGCCGACGATCAGCACGATGTAGATGAACAGCCCGAAGACGATCGAGGGCACGCCGGTCAACACGTCCACGAAGAAGCGGACGAGATGGGCGAACCTGCTGCTGCGACCGTACTCCACCAGCCACACCGCGACGCCGACGCCGACCGGTATGGCGATCGCCGAGGCCAGCACGACGATCTCGATCGTCCCGAGGATCGCGCTCTTGATCCCGCCGATGCTCGACGTCTTGAAGAAGGTGTTGCCGGTCGGGTCGGTG
>DATHJQ010000034.1:0-4210 GCA_035286505.1 Solirubrobacteraceae bacterium
TGCCGATCGCGCGTGGCTGGCAGCGCCAGCTCGAGCGCAAGCGCGACGGCCTGTTCTACGAAGGCGAGGCGCGTCCGACGAGCGCGCGCTACCGGGAATGGCTGGCCGACCAGGCGATCTCCTATGTGGCGCTGAGCGACGGGCCGCTGGACTACTCGGCGCGAGGGGAGGCGCGCGTGATCGCGGGCGCGCGGAGCTATCTGCGCGAGGTTTGGCGCGCGGCGCACTGGCGGCTGTTCGCGGTGGTCGATGCGACGCCGGTGGCGCAGCCGCCGAGCGTGCTCACGCGCCTGGACAGCGACGCGTTCACGTTGCGGGCGCCTGCGCCGGGCACGTTTCTGGTGCGCGTGCGCTTCACCGCGTACTGGGCGCTGTCGCGGGGACGCGGATGCGTGCGCCGGGCGCCGCGAGGCTGGACGCAGGTGCAGACGCACCGCGCGGGCGCGGTGCGCGTGGCGATCGACTTCTCGCCGGGGCGCGTGTTGGCGCACGGCGCGCGCTGTCGCTGAGCGGGCGGCTCGACGCATGAGGCCGCGCCGGCTGCCAGCCGTGCATGTAACGCGTCGTCTAGGCTTCTCGGCGATGCTCGCCCGCGCTCGTCGACTGCAGGCGCGCGTCCTGCCGCACGGCTGGCTCGACGCGCTGCGGCAGGTCTCGCTCTTTGCCGCCGCGTACTTCGCCTACCGGATCGTGCGCGGGCTGGCCGAGGGCGACGCCAATGCGGCGTTCGCGCACGCGCGCGACGTGATCTCGATCGAGAGCAAGCTTCACCTGTTCATCGAGCCGAGCGTGCAGGCATGGGCGTCGGGCAGCCACATGGTGATGGTGGGCGCGAGCTGGCTGTACGTCAACGCGCAGACGTCGATCACGCTGAGCGCGCTGCTGTACGTGTACCTGCGCCACAACCGCTCCTTCTACTTCGTGCGCAACATGTTCATGATCGCGATGGCGATCGCGCTGGTCGGCTACGTGGTGTTCCCGACGGCGCCGCCGCGCTTCATGCCGGAGTGGGGCTTCATCGACAGCGTGTCGGACTTCACGGGCGTGCACGTGTCGCACGCGAGCGCGACGGCGAACACGCTGTTCAACCCGTACGCGGCGGTGCCCTCGATGCACGTGGCGTTCGCCCTGATGATCGGCTGGCCGCTGGCGCGCCTGGTGCGCCAGAGGACCGTGCGCGTCCTCTGGGTGCTGTACCCGTTCCTGATGACGTTCGTGATCGTGGTGACTGCCAACCACTTCATCGTCGACGCGCTGCTGGGCGCGTTGACGGCCGGCGCGTCGGCCTACGGCGCCGGCTGGCTGGCGCGCGCGCGACCGAACGTGTGGCGCTTCTCGACCGTTCCCTCCGCGCGCGTGCGCGCGAGCGGCTAGGCGACGGCTCGACGGCATGGCGCCACGACAGCACGCCTCGCCCAGGCGCTCGCGCCGCGACAGCTACCGCGCCGCGCGCAAGTCCGGCCAGCGTCGCGCGCGCGCGCCGATCGGCTCGGGCGAACGCCGCGAGCTGGTGCGCAACCGGCTGATCGAGTCGCGGCTGACGCCGAACGCGATCTCGCTGACGGGGCTGGTGTTGAACGTCGTGGCGGCGGCGCTGGTGTGGGAAAGGCTGTTCTTCCTCGGCGGCGTCGCGTTCATCGTCGGCTCGGTGATGGACACGCTGGACGGGCGCTACTCGCGCATGTCGGGCAAGGGCACGCCGTTCGGCGCGTTTCTGGACTCGACGCTGGATCGCGTCGAGGAGGGCATCGTGCTGACGGCGGTGGCGGGTTACTTCGCGCTGAGCGGAAACCGCGCGGCGGCGGCGGCCGTGGTGGTCGCGGTGCTCGCCTCGCTGATGGTCAGCTACACGCGCGCCCGCGCAGAGGCGCTGGGTGTGGAGTGCAAGGTGGGCATAGCCACGCGCCCGGTGCGGGTGGTGATCCTGTCGATCGGCCTGGTGTTCGCGCGGGGCGCCTCGCTGGGCGAGTTCGAGCTGCTGCAGCCGGCCGTGTACGTGCTCGCGGCGCTCAGCCTGGTGACCGTCGGCCAGCGCATCTGGCACGTGCGGCGCGAGCTGGTCGGTGTGACCTAGCGCAGGCCGCGGAGTAGTCTCCGCAAAGCCCACAACCTTCCTTGACCCGCGCCTCGGCCGCCAGCGCCGAGCCTCACAAAGGACATTTCTCTCGTGATCAAGCAGCACTCAAACGGCAGCGCCGCGACGGACGGCGCGGCCTCAAAGAACGGCGCCGCGCGCTATCAGTCCGACAAGGTGCGCGTGGCGATCGTCGGCGTCGGCAACTGCGCCTCGGCCTTCGTGCAGGGCGTGCACTACTACCGCGACGCGAACCCCAACGAGCAGGTTCCTGGGCTGATGCACGTCGACCTGGGCGGCTACCACGTGCGCGACATCGAGTTCACGGCGGCATTCGACATCGATTCCAAGAAGGTCGGCAAGGACCTCGGCCAGGCGATCTGGGCGGGGCAGAACAACACGATGAGGTTCGCCAAGGTGCCGAAGAAGCTCGGCGTGCCGGTCTACCGCGGGATGACGCACGACGGCCTGGGCAAGTACCTCAAGCAGAAGATCACGAAGGCGCCGGGCGAGACGGCGGACATCGTGCAGATCCTGCGCGACACGCACACCGACGTGGTGGTCTCCTACCTGCCGGTCGGCTCCGAGGACGCGACCAAGTGGTACGTCGAGCAGGTGCTGGAGGCGGGCTGCGGCTTCGTCAACTGCATCCCGGTGTTCATCGCACGCGAGCCCTACTGGGACAAGCGCTTCAAAGCGGCCAAGCTGCCGATCGTCGGCGACGACATCAAGTCGCAGGTCGGCGCGACGATCGTGCACCGCACGCTCGCCCGCCTGTTCGCCGACCGCGGCGTGAAGATGCTGCGCACGTCGCAGCTGAACGTGGGCGGAAACATGGACTTCTACAACATGCTCGAGCGCGAGCGCCTGGAGTCCAAGAAGATCTCCAAGACCAACGCGGTCACGTCGATCATGGACCACGAGCTGCCGGCCGACGACGTGTACATCGGCCCGTCGGACTACGTGCCGTGGCTGACCGATCGCAAGTGGGCGCACATTCGCGTCGAGGGCCAGGCCTTCGGCGACGTGCCGCTGAACGTGGAGATGAAGCTCGAGGTGTGGGACTCGCCGAACTCTGCGGGCATCGTGATCGACGCCGTGCGCTGCTGCAAGCTGGCGCTGAACAACGGCGTCGGCGGTCAGCTGGACGGCCCGTCCTCCTACCTGATGAAGTCGCCGCACAACCAGCGCCCCGACGACCAGGCGCGCACGGACACGGAGAAGTTCATCGCCAGGTACGCGGGGCGGCCCGGAACGAGCGCGCAGACCGCGAAGCGCAAGGCGCCGGCGCGCTCCGCAGACCGCGCCGGCGCCCGCTAGCTCAGACAGCGTCCGAGCTGCCTAGCGCACGAATTCGCGCACGCCTTTGTAGACGTTTTCGTTCGTCGTGAGCGCGACGTGCGAGATGCATTCGGTTTCGGTGTTCGTGGCGTTCGTGAGGATGACGCTGGTGTGCGGATTGATGATTTCGTCACAGGGCGACCACCAGGTGGCGTAGCGGACGGAGCCCGGCGTTTCGTCGCCGGCGTTGAGCGCGTTGAGGAAGGTCGAGTTCGGACGCATCTCCACGCACGACGTTTCGAAGCAGAAGTTTGCAGTCGTCGTGCCGTGGTTGGGCCCGCCGAGCGAGACCCACGATTCGATCGTGCCTTCCCCGCCAAGGTTCTTGATGTAGTAGCGGGTCGACAGCGCGCCCATCGAATGCGTGACCAGGTCGACCTTGGCGGCGCCCGTTTTGTTTTTGATTTCGGTCACCTTGCTCGCCACTTCTTTGGCGGTGGTGGCGTTCGACTGAGCGGTGTTGTAGCTCCAGTTGTTCAGTTCGGCTTTGCTCCAGCCGTCTTTTTCCAAGCGCCCGATCATGGTCGTCCACAGCGAGCTGCTCTCTTTCCAGCCATGGACGAAGAGGATCGGGGCATGGGCCTGGGCTGCGGCGGCGACCCAGGCCGACAGTGCCAGCGCCATCAGCACGCAAGCCGTGATTCGTCTCATTGCAATCTGCTCCCCTCACTCGGATTTGGAAGCCAGCCAGAAAAGCAGATTCCAGATAGCCGATCAAACGGCTCTCGCGGCGGCGCGGTGGACGAGGTCATATCCTGACCCTCGTGCCTCCCGAGCGTTTCTCTGTCGCCCATG
>DATHJQ010000035.1:0-3227 GCA_035286505.1 Solirubrobacteraceae bacterium
AAAGCGACCGCCGTGCACTTCGGCGCGACGCCCGCGGCGAGCTTCACGGTCAACTCGGGCAACTCGATCACCGCGGTGACGCCTCCGGGGACGGGCGTGCTGGACGTGACGGTGACGACGCCGGCGACGACCAGCACGGCCAACGTGGGTGACCGGTTCACCTACATACCGCCCCCATCGATCACGAAAATTGGGCCCACCAAAGGCCCGGCTGCGGGGGGCACGAGCGTCACGATCACGGGCACGAGCTTCACCGGTGCGACGTCGGTCAGCTTCGGCGCGACGCCGGCCGCCGGCTTCACCGTCAACTCGGCGACCTCGATCACCGCCGTGTCGCCGACGGCCACCTCGGGCCCTGTGGACATCGTCGTGAGCACGCCGAGCGGCGAAAGCGCGAAGACCTACCACGACGTTTTCAAGTTCGCCGCGCCCACGATCACCAGCCTCAGCCCGAACACGGGATCGCGCGAAGGCGGCACGAGCGTGACGATCGGCGGCAGCGGCTTCGCGCCGGGCGCCGGCGCGACGGTGTTCAAGTTCCGCAAAACGCCCGCGACCTCGGTCGAATGTCAGTCGACGACGAGCTGCACGCTGCTGACGCCGCCGGGCAAACCGGGCACGTTCGACGTAAAAGCGACGGTCGGCGAAATGAACAGCGTGAAAGTGCCGCCGGCCGACTACTTCACTTACGAATAGCGCGCGCCTCACGGCCGAAGAGCCGCGCGTCAGCGGATAGAGCCGTGTCAGCCGCCGAGCGGCGACGGCGGGATGCGCGGTTCGCCGCGGACCTCGGGAATGCGCATCATCAGTTCGTCTGCAAAGCACCACGACCAGTCTTCGCGCGGCTGGATCGAGCGGATGATCGGGTGGCCGCTTGAGCTGCTGTGCGCGCTGGCGTGACGGTTGGGCGAGTCGTCGCAGCAGCCGACGTGCCCGCACTCCAGGCAGATGCGCAGGTGCAGCCAGGCGTCGCCGGTGCGCAGACAGTCCTCGCACCCGTCGACGGACTCGGGGAGCTCGGTGACGAGGACGTGATCGAGGTGCGTGCAGTCGGGCATGGCCTCTCCTTTTTTCAGTCCTGTGTGAAGGGCAGGCGCACGCGGAAGGTCGTGCGCCCGGGAGCGCGGTCGAGCGTGAGCGAGCCGTCGTGGCGATCGACCACGATGCGCCGCGCGGTCGCCAGGCCGATCCCGGTCCCCTGACCGACGTCCTTGGTCGTGAAGAACGGGTCGAAGATGCGCGCGGCGACGTCGTCGGACACGCCCGGACCGTCGTCTGAGATCTCGACGATGGCGCACTGCCCGTCAGCGCGCGTGGCGATCGTGATCGTGCCGCGCTCGCCCAGCGCGTCGATTGCGTTGTCGAGCAGGTTCGTCCACACCTGGTTTAGCTCGGAGCCGCGCACGGTCAGCTTGGGCAGCGTGCGGTCGTAGTTGCGCACGAGCTCGATCTCGGTGTGCTTGAGCTTGTAGCCGAGCACGGCGAGCGTCGTCTCCAGGCCCTCGTGCAGGTCGACCTCGACGAGCTCGCCCCGGTCCATGTAGGCGTAGGACTTGACGGACTTGACGAGGCTGGACATGCGCTCGGTCGACTCCTCCAGCTCGGCGGCGAGGCGGATGCCGCTGAGCGACGCGGCGACCCAGCGAAGTGCGGCGTCGGTCGCCGGGCCGGCCGAGGCGGCGACCTGGTCGAGCCAGGCCTGGTCCACGCCGGCGACGGCCAGCGGCTCGGCCAGGCGCCACGGCTCGGACACGCCGAGCGCTTCCAGGCGCTCCAGCAGCTCCTCCTCGGCGTCGGACGCGTCCAGCGTGTCGAGTGCGGTGCACGCGGCGGCGTGCGAGAGCGCCCGCTGCTGCAGCGCGACAAGGCGCTCGGCCTGCTCGCGCTCGACGCCGGCCTCGACGAAGCGCGCGAGAGCCGAGCTGATCGTGTCGAGCGCTTCGGTCATCTGCGCGGCGGCGCGACGGGCGGCCGCGGCCGGGTTGTTGAGCTCGTGCGCCAGGCCCGCGGCCATCGTGCCGAGTGAGGTGAGCCGCTCACGGCTCTGCTCGATGCTCGTGACGCGACTCATCACGGGGGCGACCTGCTGCATGACCCGGCGGTGGATGGCCGGTTGGGCGAAGGCGAGGCGACGGAAGTCGTCGGGCTCGATCAGCGCGACGCGGCAGGCGGTCTCGGCCTGCATGCGCACGCCGAGGGTTCCTCCGGTGAGCGTGGCGATGGCGCCCATCCAGGTCGGCGCCTTGTGGCGGCCGACGGGCTCTGAGCCGCCCTGGTCGACGATCGTCGCCTGGGCGTCGCCCTCGAGCAGCAACTGCAGCCCGCGGTTCTCCTCGCCCTGCTCGGCGATGATCTGGCCGGGCTCGACGCGATAGGTGCGCGCGACGGCGATCCACTCGGCGAGCTGCTCGTCGGTGAGGCCTTCGAAGAGGTCGACCGTGCGCAGCTCCTGCACGGTCACCGGCGGCTCTGAGACGACCGCGCCGCTCATGCCTCGAGGAGATACTCGTGGATCAGCGACACGGCCATCGAGCCCTCGCCGACAGCGCTGGCGACCCGCTTGATCGATCGCGCGCGCACGTCGCCGGCGACGAAAACGCCCGGAACGGTCGTCTCGAGCATCGCCGGCTCGCGCTCCAGCGACCAGCCATCGGCCTGCGCGTCGCGCCCGGCGAGGATGAAACCGCGCTCGTCGCGCGCGATCACACCATCCAGCCAGTCGGTGCGCGGAGAGGCGCCGATGAACACGAAGCAGGCGTCGGCGTCGAGCGCCTCCTCGCCGCCAGGCCCCGTGATGCGGACCCGTCGCAGCCTTCGGTCCTCTTGCTCGGCGGCGGTGGCCAAGGTGCCGGTGCGCACGTCGACGTTGCCCAAGGCGGCGATCTGCTCGATCAGGTAGTGCGACATCGACGCCTCCAGCGACGGGCCGCGCACGAGCATGGTCACGGACGCGGCGTAGTCGCTGAAGTAGACCGCCGCCTGGCCGGCGGAGTTGGCGCCGCCGATCACGACGATGCGCTGGTTGGCGCAGGCGCGCGCCTCGGTCATCGCCGCGCCGTAATAGACGCCCGCTCCGGTGAGCTCGGGAAACCCCGGCGTGTCGAGCTGGCGGTAGGAGACGCCCGAGGCCACCAGCACGCAGTTGGCGCTCAAGGTGCCGCCGCCGCGCAGGTGGACGATCCGCCCGGAGCCGTCGACCTCGAGCCGCACCGCCTTCTGGAGCGTGA
>DATHJQ010000036.1:0-3544 GCA_035286505.1 Solirubrobacteraceae bacterium
GAATACGACCGTATCGGCGGCTTCGCGCGCAAAGCCCATCTCGTGTGTGACGACGAGCATCGTCATCCCGTCGTGCGCCAGGCGCTGCATCGCCGCGAGCACGTCGCCGACGAGCTCCGGGTCGAGCGCCGAGGTCGGCTCGTCGAACAGCATCAGCTTCGGTTCCATCGCCAGCGCGCGGGCGATCGCCACGCGCTGCTGCTGGCCGCCGGAGAGCTGCGATGGGTAAGTGTCGAGCTTGTCGGCCAGACCGACCTGCGCGAGCAGCTCGCGCCCGCGCGCCTGCGCCTGCTCGCGCGCGACGCCCTTGACGCGGATCGGCGCGCACGTGACGTTCTCCAGCGCCGTCATGTGCGGAAACAGGTTGAAGTGCTGAAAGACCATGCCGATCTGCGAGCGCTTGGCGGCGACCTCCGATTCGCGCAGCTCGTGCAGCTTGTTGTCGACCTGGCGATAGCCGACCAGCTGCCCGTCGACCGACAGTCGGCCCGAGTCGATCTTCTCCAGGTGGTTGATGCAGCGAAGCAGCGTCGACTTGCCCGAACCCGACGGCCCGAGCAGGCACGTCACCTCCCCCGCGGCCACCTCCAGCGAGACGCCCTTGAGCACCTCAAGGCGCCCGAAGCGCTTGTGCACACCCTCCGCCTTGACCATCGGCTCGGCCATCTAGGCGCCCGGCAGGTGGCGGAAGGACAACAGGCCCGCGCGAATGCGCTGCAGCGGCGTGGCCCGGCGCTCGCGCTCGCCGCGCCCGTAGTAGCGCTCCAGGTAGTACTGACCCACGTACAGCACGCTCGTGCAGACGATGTACCACACGCTCGCGGCGATCAGCAGCGGAATCGTCTTGAAGTTGACCGAGTAGATCAGCTGCGAGGCGTACAGCAGCTCGGTCACCACGATCACGCTCGCCAGCGACGAGGTCTTGAGCATCGAGATCGTCTCGTTGCCCGTCGGCGGGATGATCACGCGCATCGCCTGCGGCAGCACGATCCGTCGCATCGTCTGCAGGCGCGTCATGCCCAGCGACTGCGCCGCGTCGGCCTGGCCGGGATCGACCGAGATGATGCCCGCGCGCACGATCTCGGCCATGTAGGCGCCCTCGTTGAGCCCAAGCCCGAGGATCGCCGCCGTGAACGGTTTGATCAACGTGTTCGCGTCGGCGTGGATGAACGACGGTCCGAACGGGATGCCCAGCCCGACCTTCGGGTACAGCGCCGCGATGTTATACCAGAAGAGCAGCTGAACCAGGACGGGCGTGCCGCGGAAGAACCAGATGTAGAAAGAGCTGGCCGAGGACACCAGCCGGTTGGGCGACAGGCGCATGATTGCCAGCAGGACGCCCAGCGCGATGCCGATCGCCATCGCGATCGCCGTCAACTCGATCGTCACGCGCAAACCGCCGAGGATGCGCGCGTCGAACAGGTAATCGCCGACGACACCCCACTGGAAGTTCGGGTTGGTGGCGACCGAGCGTACGATCGCGACCGCCACGACGAGCACGATGGCCGCCGCCACCCAGCGCCCCGGACGCCGGACCGGGACGGCCGTGATGTCCTCGGGTCGCCCGGCCTGTTCTGGCATCGCGCCCCCCGAGGACACCTACCGACTGCTCATTCGACCGCGCCGTTGATCTTCGGCGAGGTGATCGCTCCGTCCTGGACCCCCCACTTCTTGAGTATCTGCAGGTACGTGCCGTTTGCGATCAGTGCCTTCATCGCGCCGAGCACGGCCGTCGTCATCCCCGTGTTCTTCGGGACCGCCAAGCCGTAGGTGAACGGTCCATAGGGTTTGCCCACGATCTTCAGCGCACCGTTGGATTGCTTGACCTGATAGTCCGCGATCGGTGAGTCGGCCATGCCGAGCTCGGCGCGGCCGCTGGAGATCGCCAGGTTCGCTCCGTTCTGGTCAGGATAGGTGAGCACCGAAACCGCTTTCTTTCCTTCTTTCGTGCACTTCTTGCTCTGAGCTTCGGATTCTTCCTGCTCGGTCGTGCCCTTCTCGACGGACACGGCCTTGCCGCACAGGTCGGCGATCGTGTTCACGCCAGGATTTGCAGAGCCCTTTGCATAGAAGGACGTCCCAGCCTGGTAGTAGGTGACGAAGTCGACCGTCTTCTCGCGTTCCTTGGTGTCGGTGAACGACGAAGCACCGAGATCGTATTTGCCGGCGGCCAGCCCGGGGATGATCGTGTCGAAGGTCGCGTTGACGACTTTGGCCTTCAATCCCATCACTGCGGCCAGCGCGTCTGCGAGTTCGGCGTCCCAGCCGATCACCGTGTGCCCATCCGGCGCGATGAACTCGTCCGGGGCGTACGTCGCGTCCGCCGCGACGGTCAGCGTGCCCTTCGATTTGATCGCCGCGGGCACCTGTTTGGCTATCGACGGGTCGATCGCAGGAGTCGTCGAACCGGAGCCGGTCGTCGAGCTGCCGCTGCTGCTGGAGCTGCTGCCGCACCCAGCCAGCGCGACGATGACCAGCGCCGGTGCGGCCATCGCGAGAACTGTCTTTCTCATCTGGACTCCCTGCTCGTTGGATCGGGCGACCGGACGGTCGAGGCCGGAAGTATAGGTTCGCAGCGCTCGGCCGGTAGGCTCGAGCGCGAGCGGGTTGTCGGAGGGACGCGCCGTGTTTCGCGGGCGATCCGGCCCGTGCCGGCGCTCAGATCTCGAGGTAGCGCAGCACGACGCGCCCGAGCAGCAGCACGTCGCCGTCGTGCAGGTCCGCCTGCACGATGCGCCGGCCGTTGACGAATGTGCCGTTGGAGCTGCGATCGTCCAGCAGGCGCGCGCCCGAGGGACGATCGACGAGCATCGCGTGGCGGCGCGAGACCGACTTCTCGTCGAGGTGCAGGTCGGCCGACAGCCCGCGCCCGATGTGCATGACGCCTTCGGAAAGCGGGATCAGCAGCGTCTCGCCCGTGCCCTGCACCTCCAAAAACCGGCCGGGGCCGCTAGGGCGCTCGGTGAGCGCCTTGCGGCGGACGGTCTCGTCGAGCAGCGCAATCGCATCGATGCGCTCGGTGAGGCCTTCGGCGGCTGCTGAGGGGATAGGCGTCTGCGCGGTCATTGGAGAACTGAAGCGAATGCTACTCACGTGAGCCTGAAGGCCTCTGAAAGAACTCCTAAGTTCGCCGCCGGCCCCAGCGCTGGCGTACCCTGCAGCTTGCATGCACGCCCTGCCGCTGGCCGTCTCAACCGACATCGAGGCCGCACTGCAGCTTGGGCCACTGGCGCTTGTCGGCCTGCTCTACGCCCGCCGCGTGCGAACGCTCGCCGGCGCCGGGCACCCCGTCCCCGGCTGGCGTCAAGCCTCCTTCTACGCCGGCTTCGTCACGATCGCCGCTGCACTCACCTCGCTCGGATCTGCCAGCGAGGACCTGCTGTACATGCACATGGTCGAGCACCTGCTGCTCGGCGACATCGCAGCGCTGCTGATCGTGCTCGGCCTGACGGGGCCGTTGCTCGCGCCGATCCTGAAAATCAGGCTCTTCGACCGCCTGCGCACTCTGTCGCATCCGGCGATCGCCTTTCCGCTGTGGACGATT
>DATHJQ010000037.1:0-2625 GCA_035286505.1 Solirubrobacteraceae bacterium
AACTCACGCGCCGGCGGCACACGCCACGTCCGGACATACGACATGCACAGGTGTGCGAGCGCTGTACGAGCGCTATCTAACTCGCTGGCCGCTTCGCGGCGCTCGGGGTCTATATGGGCTGTGCTGACCGCCGCAAGCATCGGCGCCGCCAAAGCCGGCGGCTACGCCCGCTACCTCGAGGCGAAGACGATCGAGCCAGAGCGCGGCGACTACTACTTGAGCCCGGCCGGCGAGCCGCAGCAGGCGCCCGGGCGCTGGCTTGCCTCGGCGGACACGCTCGCGCGCCTTGGCATCGAGGGGCAGTGTGTCGACGGGCGCGACTTCATCGCGCTGATGGAGGGCAAGCATCCGCGCAGCGGCGCTTGGCTTCGCCGCGAGGGCGCCGGCGGCGGGGTGGGGGAGGGGTGGATCTGACCTTCAGCGCACCGAAGTCGGTCTCGGTGCTGTGGGCGCTCGGCGATGAGGAGAGCCGTCTCGACATCGAGGACGCGCATGCAGCCGCAGTCGAGCACGCCATGGATCACCTGCGCGAGAGCGTCGCGACCGTCCGCCGCAGCGCTGGCAGGATCGAAGAACCTGCCGCCGACCTGATCGCCGCCGAGTACCGCCACACGACCGCGCGTGCCGTGCTCGACGGCGAGGCTCCCGACCCCCAGCTGCATAGCCACGTCGTTGTTACCAGCGCCGTACGCGAGGACGGGCGCATCGTCGCCGTCGCCTCGCGGCCGGTCTTCCGCGCAGCGCGCGAGGTCGGCGCCTACTACCGCTCGGCGCTTGCGCAGGAGCTGAAGCAGCGCGGGCACGCGATCGAGCGTGCCACCGGCAAAGAGGGCCGCTTCTTCGAGATCGCCGGCGTGCCGCGCTCGGTGATCGAGTCCTTCAGCGCACGCGGGCGCGAGGTCGTCCAAGCGATCGAGCGCTTCCGCGCGCAGCATGGCAGAGCACCCGAGGTGGGCGAGCTGCAGACGCTGAAGCTCGAGAACCGCAGGGCGAAGGTGGTCGTCACGAAGGTCGACCTGCAGCGCGCATGGAACGAGACCGCCACGCGCCACGACTTCGACGCCGATCGTCTCGCGCCCGGCGGCACGCCGGCCCAAGCGCCCGAGTCCTCGCTGGCGGACCGCATCGAACAGCGCTTGACCGAGCGCGCCGCGACGTTCCCCGCGAGCGAGCTGCGCGCGGTCGCACTCGAGCAGTCAACCGGCGAGCTCTCGCCAGAGCAAGCGGTCGGGCTGACGCAGACGATGATCGCCGAGCGGCGCGTGCTGCCGCTCCATGGTGGGCTGATGACGACGCTGACTGTTCGTGCCCGCGAGCAGGCGATCGAGCGCCGGTTTGCAGAGCTCGCCAAGCCGGCAGAGCGCGATGTCGGTGAGCCGTCGCGCACGCAGGCCGCGGCTCAGGTCCGTGAGCGGATTGGGGCGCCGCTTTCCGAGGAGCAGCTGAGCGCGCTCCGCGCGATTAGCGGTCCCGAGCGCGGCGCGGTGCTGGTCGGCCCTGCCGGTACCGGCAAGGGCGTCGTGATCGACGCGGCCGCCCGCGCCGAGCAGCTCGCCCGCGCCGAGGCGTTCGGCGTCGCGGTCGCCGGCGCCACGGCTCAGCGCCTCGGGCAGGACAGCCCCGCGCTCGCCGGACGCACGCTGACGCTTGACGCGCTCGTCTCCCGTGCCGAGCGCGGCCGGCTCGCGCTAGACCAGCGCACGACGGTCTTCTTCGACGAGGCCGGGATGGCGGACACCGCGCGCCTCGATCGCCTGACCGAGCTGATCGCCGATCGCGGGGCGAAGCTCGTGATAATCGGCGACGCCGCGCAGCTTCCCTCGATCGGTGCCGGCGGGATGTTCGAGCGCCTCGCGGAACTCGTGCCGAGCGCCGAGCTCTCGAACGTCAGGCGCACGCTCGATCCGGCCGAGCAGCGTGCCTGGGCGAACCTGCGAGCGGGGCGTGCCGAGCGGGCGATGGCTCACTACCTCGCAGTGGGACGCCTGCACTTCTCAGATGAGCGCGATCAGGCTGTCGAGCGCGCGGTGAGCGAGTGGGCGAAGCTGACCGAGCGTCACCCGGTCGAGGGGGTGGCGCTGATCTCAGACGCCTCGAACAAGGAGATCGACCGGATGAACGCCCGGGCGCAGCACCACCGCGCGGCGCGCGGGGAGCTCGGCGACGTCGAGGTCCAGGTCCCCGGCGTCCACTACGGCTTGCGCGCGGGCGATCGCGTCGCGCTGATCGCCCAGCACCGCCAGCAGGGGATGGTGCGGATCGAGAACGGTGAGCGCGGGGAAGTGCTCGCAATCGAGCCAGACGGGGCCGCGCTGATCGAGTTCGGCTCCGGCCAGCGCCGCAGCCTCGCCGGCGAGGAGCTTGAGCATGTGCGCCTGGGCTACGCCCAGCACATCCACCGTGCCCAGGGCGCGACGGTCACGCGCACGCTCGTGGTCACCGGCGGCTGGCAGACAAGCAAGGAGCCCGCCTACGTCGAGGCGTCGCGCGCGCGTCGCGGCACCGACTGGTTCCTCGCGCGCGAGGAGCTCGGAGTCGAAGGCCAGGACGCCGATCGCGTCGAGCGCCTGGCCCAAGCGATGCGCCGCTCCGGCGCACAGACCCCCTCGCTCGCTCATCCCGAGC
>DATHJQ010000038.1:0-10422 GCA_035286505.1 Solirubrobacteraceae bacterium
GGGGTTTCCCACGCGCGAAGAGCTGATCGCGGCCTACGAGCAGCGCACGGGTCGCTCGATGCGTGACCTGCGCTGGTACATGTCTTTGGCGCTGTGGAAGTCGGTGGTGTTCATGGAGGGCAACTACAAGCGCGCCGTCTCGGGCACGACCGACGACCCGTACCTGAAGACGTTCGGCGAGGGCGTGCTGGAGCTTGCGCGCCAGGCCGAGGCGGTCGCATATGGCGGCTGAGCCGAGCATGAGCGCCGGCGCACCGCGACGCGAGCGCGCGGCGGCGTCGCAGGACGGCGCGGAGCTGACGGGCCTGCTGATCGACTGGGGCGGCGTGCTGACGAGCAACCTGTTCGACAGCTTTCGCGACTACTGCGTTCGCGTGGACATCGACGCGCAGTCGCTGCGCGGGCGCTTTCGCTCCGACTCGTCCTTTCGCGAGCTGCTGATCTCGCTGGAGAAGGGCGAGCTGCAGGAGCAGGAGTTCGAGCGGCGGCTGGCGGCGCTGCTGGGCGTCGAGTCAGACGGGCTGATCGACGGCCTGTTCGCGGGCGTGCGGCCGGACGCGGCGATGGTCGAGGCGGTGCGCAGGGCGCGCGCCGGCGGCGTTCGCACGGCGCTGGTGTCCAACTCGTGGGGCGTGCACCGCTACCCGCACGACATGTTCGACGAACTGTTCGACGGCGTCGTCATCTCAGCCGAAGAGGGTACGCGCAAGCCCTCGCGGCGGATGTACGAGCTGGGCGCGCAGCGCGCCGGCGTGGCGCCGGAGCAGGCGGTCTACGTGGACGACCTGCCGTTCAACCTCAAGCCCGCCGAAGAGCTTGGCATGGTGACGATCCACCACACGAGCGCCGAGCAGACGATCCCCGAGCTGGAAGCGCTGCTCGGGCTCGCGCTGCGCTAGCCGCGAGCCCGAAGTTTGCTCGATCGCTCAGGCGCGCTTGCCGCGGCCGTAGAGCAGCTTGAACATCCCGGCGAGCATGCGCGTGGTGCGGCTCTTGTAGGGATACATGTGCGGTTCGCGCTTGAGCGCCAGCTTGGGCGTGACGACGATGGCCTGCTGAGAGGTGTACTTGCGAATGCCTCCGGCGCCGTGGCGCGAGCCCAGGCCGGAGGCCTTGGCGCCGCCCATCGGCAGCTCCAGCGCGGTGTAGTTGATCATCGCGTCGTTGACGTTGGCGGCGCCCACTTCCAGGCGCCGTGCGATCTGCTCGCCGCGCTCGGTGTCCTTGGTGAACACCGACGAGCCGAGCCCGTAGGGCGAGTCGTTGGCCAGGCGCACGGCCTCCTCGGAGTCGGACACCTTCATGATCGGCAGCGTCGGGCCGAAGGTCTCCTCGGTCATGCACTTCATCGTGTGGTCGACGTCGACGAGCACGGTCGGCTCGTAGAAGCGCCCGCCGCCCTGTGAGGAGGACTGACCGCCGGCGATCACGCGCGCGCCCTTGTCGACCGCGTCTGCGACGTGATCTTCGATCGTGGCGAGCTGCGGCGGGAAGGTGATCGCGCCGACCTCAACAGAGCCCGGCCCCTGCGGCGGGCCGACGCGCAGCGCGCGCACTTTCTCAGAGACTTTGGCGACGAACTCGTCGTAGACGGGCTCCTCGACGTAGGCACGCTCGATCGAGATGCATGTCTGTCCGGCGTTCTGCATGGAGTAGTAGGTGGCGAAGTTCGCCGCGCGCTCGAGGTCGGCGTCGGACAGCACGATCATCGGGTCCTTGCCGCCGAGCTCCAGCGACACGGGAATCAGCCGCCGCGCAGCGGCCTCGGCGACCTTGCGACCGGTGCGTGTGGAGCCGGTGAACATGATCATGTCGACGTGCTCGATCAGCGCAGCGCCGGTGTCGCCGCGGCCGGTGGCGACCTGGAAGACGTCGTCGGGCAGGCCGCACTCGCGCAGCGCTTCGGCCATCAGCATGGACGTCAGCGGCGTGACCTCCGACGGCTTGAGGATGACGCTGTTGCCGGCCATCAGCGCCGGGATGCAGTCGCCGAAGGAGTTAGTCAGCGGATAGTTCCACGGGCCGATCACGCCGATCAGGCCGAGCGGGCGGTGGCGCAGGATCAGCTTCTTGCCCTTGACCAGCAGCTGCCCGGACTTGACTCGCTCGTCGGCCAGGTACTCGCCGCCGTGCTTGGCCCAGAAGCCGAAGGCGTTGCCCGCGTAGGAGATCTCCGCCAGCGAAGCGTCCTCGAAGGTCTTGCCGGTCTCAGAGACGATCGTCGCGATGACCTGATCGGCATTGTCCATCAGCCACTTCTGTGCGCGCAGCAGAATCCGCGCGCGGCCATCGAAGCCGTAGGCCTCCCAGCCCGGCTGCGCGGCGCGGCCGCGCTGCGCCATCGCCGCGATGGCCTCGGCGCCCAGGTCGGGCACGGTGGCGACGACCTGGCCGGTCGCCGGGTTCTCGACCTGGATCTCGTCGCCGAGCGGCTTGCCTGCACTCTCGCTCGCGGGTGCTTGCTCGACGTGGGCCTGCTCGACGGTCGCCATCAGTCTCTCCCTGTTCGCTCGCTCTTGGTGCTCGCTCTCTGCCACAAGACTACTCCGAGTCAGAGAGCTTCGAGGTCGCACATCTGCTGGCCGATCCTTTTCTCGAGGATCGGTCGCGACACGCCGCATGCGGCGTGTCGTTCCGACGGCACATGTGCCGTCGGCGGAGGCGTGCATGCACGCCTCCGGGCAGGGCCGCATGCGGCCCTGCCGCCCTCGATCTACTCAGACAGCTCGATCGACGCGATGGCGATCGGCTCGACAGGCCGGTCGCCGCCGTCGGTCTGCACGCCCTCCAGCTTGTCGACGACGTCCAGGCCCTCGGTGACCTGGCCGAAGACCGTGTGCTTGCCGTCCAGCCACGGAGCCGCGTCGGTCGTGACGATGAAGAACTGCGAGCCGTTGGTGTTGGGACCAGCATTGGCCATGGCCAACGCGCCGCGCACGACCTTGTGCGAGTTGAACTCGTCCTCGAAGGTGTAGCCGGGACCGCCCGTGCCGGTGCCCTGCGGACACCCGCCCTGGATCATGAAGTCCTTGATCACGCGGTGGAAGGTCAGCCCGTCATAGAAGCCATCGGCGGCGAGCTTGCGGAAGTTCTCGACGGTCTTCGGCGCGTCGCCGTCGAACAGCTCGAAGACGATCGGCCCCTCTGTGGTCTGCATCGTGGCGGTTGACATTTCTGCTCCTCGGCGAGACCTTGTGCCTCGCGGTCGTGTGTTGAAGGCGGGCGCGCGGTGCCCGGAAGCCGCGTGCGGCGCTATGGACCCTCCACGCGTTGCAGGCTCAGCGACTGCCCGCGCACCTGACGGCCGTCCAGCGAGTCGATCACGCGGTCGGCCTCGCCGGCGGGCACGGAAAGGAAGGAGAAGCGGTCGAGCACGAGCACGTCGCGCACGGCCTCGCCGTCGAGGTCGGCCGAGGAGGTCACCGCGGAGACGATGTCGGCGACGCGAAGTCCCGTCGCGCGGCCGCCGCCGAGGACCAGCTTGACGTAGGGCTCGTGCTCGTCGCGCCGGGAGATCTGCGGCTTGGAGTGCCGGCGCGGGCGCTCCTTGACGGGCGTGGGCGCCGCGACGGCGCCCTTCTCCCAGGTGGCGACGGCCGTGCCGATGTGGCGTTCGATCGCCTCCAGCTCGCGCTTCTGTCGCGACTCCACGAACGTGATCGCGCGGCCGGAGCGCCCGACGCGGCCGGTGCGCCCGATGCGGTGAACGTAGGTGTCCGGCGAGGTGGGCACGTCGTAGTTGATGACGTGCGTGACCGTCGAGATGTCCAGCCCGCGCGCGGCCACGTCGGTGGCGACCAGGATCGGCACGCGTCCGCCCTTGAACGCCAGCATGACGCCGTCGCGCGAGCCCTGGGACATGTCGCCGTGCAGCGCGCGTACGTTCATGCCGCGGTCGCGCAGCGTGCGGTAGAGCTGGTCGCAGCGGATCTTCGTGCGCACGAAAACGATCGCCTGCTCGGGCGACTCGGAGCGCAGCACCTCCACGAGCTTGTCCGGCTTGTCCTTGGCGTCGACCGGAAGCTGGAACTGCGCGACAGTGTCGATCGTCAGCGTCGCCGCCTCCACCTGGATGATCACCGGGTCGTACATGTAGCGGTCGGCCAGTTTGCGGATGGGCGGCGGCATGGTCGCGCTGAAAAGCGCCGTCTGGCGGCTCGAAGGCGTCAGCGAGAGGATTTTCTCGACGTCTTCCAAGAAGCCCAAATCGAGCATCTCGTCGGCCTCGTCGAGCACCAAAAAGCGGCAGTCGTGCAGCACCAGCGAGTGGCGCGAGATCAGGTCGAGCACACGCCCGACCGTGCCGACGACCACATGGCCGCCCGCCCGCAGCTGCGCCTGCTGCGTGCGGATGGGCGCGCCGCCGAACACGGCCACCACGTCGATGCCGGTGTGCGCGCCGTATGTGCGCAGGGCCTGCGTCACCTGGATGCACAGCTCGCGCGTCGGCGTGAGCACCAGCGCCTGCACCTCCGGCGTGGCCGAATCGATGTACTCCATGATCGGCAGCCCGAACGCCGCCGTCTTGCCCGTGCCCGTCTGCGCCTGGCCGATCACGTCGTTGCCCGCCAGCAGCGACGGGATCGCCTGCTCCTGGATCGGGCTGGGCGACTCGTAGCCGACGTCGGCGAGCGCTTGCAGTGTGGACTCGGACAGACCGAGATCGGCGAAGGACTTGGCCATTGCTAGGGAGACAGCAGCTTACGCATCGCGGCGCCACGTCGGGCGGCTGCGCTCATGCCGCCGGGTCCAGCAGCAGCTTGCCCGTCGTGCGCCGCTCGCGCAGGTCGATGTGCGCCTGCGCGGCGCGATCGAGCGGATAGACGCCGCCGATCACCGTTCGCAGCTCGCCGCGCGCGGCGCGCGTGAACAGCTCCGCCAACGCGTCGGCGATCATCGCCGGGCGCTCCAGGCAGTGGAACAGGTAGAAGCCGACGACGCTGCGCGAGTGGCGCAGCAGCGAGCCGGTGCGCAGCTCGTTGGGCTCTTGCGAGGCGATGCCGCAGACGACGATCCGCCCGAAGTGCGCAAGCGCCGCGTAGGAGGCGTCGAACACGGCGCCGCCGGCCATGTCGAACACGACATCCACGCCGCGGCCCTCGTTGGCCTCGATCAGGCGCTCGCACAGACCGTCGGCGGCTGGGTCGATCGCCACGTCCGCGCCCAGCTGCAGCGCCAGCGCGCGCTTGTCGGCGCTGGACGCCGTGGCGATCACGCGCCCGGCGCCGAACGAACGCCCGAGCTGCACCGCCAGCGAGCCGACGCCGCCGGCGGCCGAGTGCACGACCACGCTCTCGCCGTCGGCCACGCGTGCGGCCGTGCGATACAGGTGCCACGCGGTCAGCCCCTGGATGAGGATCGCCAGCGCCGCCCCATCGTCGAGCTCGTTGGGGATCGGGAAGACGAGCTGCTGCGGCGCGACCGCGTACTCGGCGTAGCCGCCGTCGCCGGTCAGCGCGACGACGCGCTCGCCCGTGTCCTCGCGCACGCCCGCCACCTCGCCGCCGGGGACCAGCGGCAGCGTGGCCTTGCGCACGTAGGAGTTCGTGCGCGTGTGCGTGTCGGCGAAGTTCAGCCCCGCGCGCGTGACCTTGATCAGCACCTCTGCGTCGCCGGGCTGCGGCCGCGGCAGCTCGGCCAGCGTCAGCACCTCCGGGCCGCCGAACTCGGTCATCTGGATCGCGCGCATCGGCGCTGAGGCTAGCTCAAGGCCCGCAGCGCCCGGGCGTGCGCCGCACGATCGACCGCGCGCGCCTCGCCGGCGAGCGTGCTCTAAGGTGCGCGCCCATGTCAATCACCGTGGTCGGCTCGATCGCCTATGACACCGTCAGGACTCCGTTCGGCGAGCGCCAGCGGATGCTCGGCGGCGCGGCGACGCATTTCGCCCTGGCGGCCTCCTTCTTCGACCAGGTGCGCGTCGTCGGTCCGGTGGGCGACGACTTCGGTGAGCCGCAGCTGGAGGTCATGCGCACGCGCGGCACGGACCTCTCCGACGTCGAGCGCGTGGCCGGCGGCAAGACGTTCTTCTGGCACGGCGAGTACGGCTGGGACCTCAACTCGCGCGAGACGCACGACACGCAGCTTGGCGTGTTCGAGGGCTTTGCGCCCAAGCTGTCGCAGGGCTCGCGCTCCTCAGACGTGCTGTTTTTGGCGAACATCCAGCCGGGTCTTCAGCGCGAGGTCCGCGCGCAGCTGCCCGGCGCGAGCTTCGTGGCGCTGGACTCGATGAACCTGTGGATCGACATCGCCCGCGACGAGCTGGTCGGCGCCATCGAGAACGTCGACTGCGTGATCCTCAACGACGCCGAGCTGCGCCAGCTCACGGGCAAGCCCAACCTCCTCTCCGCGGCGCGCGAGGTCCTTTCGTGGAAGCCCTCCGGCGCCGGCGACGGCAGGGGCGCCGCGAACGGGACGGGCGGCGCCAGAGATGCGGCGCCCGGCGCGCGTGGCCCGAGCGTGATCATCGCCAAGCAGGGCGAGTACGGCGCGGCGCTGGTCACGCGCGAGAGCTTCTTCGCGCTGCCCGCCTATCCGCTGGAGACGGTCATCGACCCGACGGGCGCCGGCGACACGTTCGCGGGCGGCTTCGTCGGCTGCATCGCCGCGAATCTCGGCCAGCCGCTCTCCGACGAGCTGCTGCGCCGCGCCATGGCCCACGCGACCGTGCTCGCGTCCTTCAACGTCGAGCAGTTCGGCACCGAGCGCGTGCAGCGCCTCACCCGCCCTGAGATCGACGCGCGACTCGGCGAGCTGCACGCGATGACGCAGTTCGTCGCCGCCTCCTCCTGACCCGCCGCAGTCCGGATGAGGTTGTGCCGGTCTGTAACCGGGTATACGATCGTGGCAGTGGACATGTGGACGTTCATCTGGCTGATGTTCCTGCTGAAGATCCCCATCGTGGCGCTCTTCTTGATCGTGCGCTGGGCGGTCCGACAGGTGCCCGAGCCGGCCGGCGGGGAGGACGGCGGGACCGGCCCGCGGGCGCGCCCGCTGCACCCGCATCACCCTCGCACACGCCGTCCGCGCCCGCCCAGGCGCGGCCCGCACGGCGAGCCTGCGACGCCCGCGCCGCCGCGTGTCCGCACGGCCGTCTCGCGCAAGCGCCTGCCACAGCGCTGAGCCGCGCACGGGCGACCGCCGGGTCGCGCGGCGAGTTGGCGCATAATCGAAGAGGAGCGATCAGGCAACCCGTTCGATAGGAGAGGCAGATGAGCAGCGAGACCGAGGCGACCGCGAAGGGCCAGGTCGCCGATGGCGCGACGACGGGCGAGGCGGCCCCGACGAACGCAAAGAAGCCCGCCGGCAATGGCGCCTCGCCGGCGGACACCTTGACGATCACCGACAACCGCACGGGCAACTCTTACGAGCTGCCGGTGACCGACGGCACCGTGCGCGCGACAGAGCTGCGTCAGATCAAGGTCGATCCCGACGAATTCGGCCTGATGTCCTACGACCCGGCGTACATGAACACCGCATCGTGCCGCAGCGCGATCACCTACATCGACGGCGACGCCGGCGTCCTGCAGCACCGTGGCTACCCGATCGAGCAGCTGTGCGAGCACTCGACCTACCTGGAGGTCGCCTACCTGCTGATCAACGGCGCGCTGCCGACGGCGCGCCAGCTCGAGGACTGGATCGACGAGATCACGATCCACACGTTCGTGCACGAGAACGTCAAGGACTTCATGCAGGGCTTCCGCTATGACGCCAACCCGATGGGCATGCTCGTCGCGTCGGTCGGCGCGCTGTCGACTTTCTACCCGGACGCCAACAAGATCCACGACGAGCGCGTGCGCGCGATCCAGATCATCCGCCTGCTCGCCAAGATGCCCACGCTGGCGGCCTTCGCCTTTCGCCACAACGTCGGCCAGCCGTATGTCTACCCCGACAACGACCTCCAGTACGCGGGCAACTTCCTCGCGATGATGTACAAAATGACCGAGCTCAAGTACGAGCCCGACCCGCGCCTGGCACGCGCGCTGGACGTGCTGTTCATCCTGCACGCCGACCACGAACAGAACGCCTCCACGAGCGCCGTGCGCTCGGTCGGCTCGACGCAGGTCGACCCCTATACGGCCGTCGCCGCCGGCGTCGCCGCGCTGTATGGGCCGCTGCACGGCGGCGCCAACGAGGCGGCCCTGCGGATGCTCGAGCGGATCGGCAGCGTCGAGGACATCCCGAGCTTCCTCGATGGCGTCAAGGAGGGCAAGGAGCGCCTGATGGGCTTCGGCCATCGCGTCTACAAGAACTACGACCCGCGGGCGCGAATCATCAAGAAACACCTCGACGACGTCTTCGAGGTGCGGGGCAAGAGCCCGCTGCTGGACATCGCCAGCGAGCTGGAGAAGCGCGCGCTCGACGACGACTACTTCACCTCGCGCAAGCTCTACCCCAACGTCGACTTCTACTCCGGCCTGATCTACGAGGCGCTCGGCCTGCCCGTCGCGATGTTTCCCGTGATGTTCGCCATCGGGCGCACCAGCGGCTGGATCGCGCAGTGGAAGGAGATGGTCGAGGACTCAGAGCAGAAGATCGCCCGCCCGCGCCAGATCTACACCGGCGAGCGCGATCTCGACTACGTTGCGGTCGAGCAGCGCTAACCGGCGATCGCAGGCCTCCTTCTGTCGGCGTCACTCGCCGTAGCGCTCAGCGCCCGGCGAGGAGATCCAGGCGCCAGTCGTTGCACCGCATCTGGTTGCCCGGCGGGTATTCCACCTCGCACGTGCCGATGAGCTCGAACGCGAGCCTGCGACAGATCGCATTCGACGGAGCGTTGTCGACCGCCGGGAAGGCATGCACATACCGGTGTCGCCCCTGCGCCCTGGCGACGTCGAGGACCTGGCGCGTCGCCGCGACCGCGATGCCGCGCCCCTGAAACGGCGGCGTCACCGACCAGCCGATCTCGTATATCTGTTGCTCGCCCCACTCGCCGTCCCAGAAGCCGACCCAGCCGACGCCGTCGCCGCTCGCCCGGTCGACGATCTTGAACTGCCCCGAGCCCGGCCGCTCGTAGCGGCTCTGGCGCTCGGCGATCTTCTCGGTGCTCTCCGCTCCGCCGAGGTGCCTCATCATCGACGCGTCGCCGACGCATCGCTCGAGCAGATGAAGATCGTGACGACCCCATGGCTCGATGCGAATCTCCGGAGGGTTGGCCCTGTCGCGCTGCATGTGCACCTTCGCTCGGCCGAGCCGGCCTACAGCACCAGCGTCGCCCCGTTCAGCCGCAGCCACTCGCGGTCCTCGCGATAGTCCGGCCAGCGGCGCTCCAGCAGCGCCCAGTAGCGCGGCGAGTGGTCGAGCACCTGCAGGTGGCAGACCTCGTGCCAGACGACGTAGTCGAGCACGCGCGAAGGCGCCAGCAGCAGGCGCCAGTTGAAGCTCATGCTGCCGTTGGCCGAGCACGACGCCCAGCGCGTGCGCTGGGCGCGGATCGACAGGTCGCGGTAGGGCGTGCGGGCGATCGCGGTCGCGCGATCCAGCCGCGGGGCGATCTCCACGCGCGCCGCACGGCGATAGAAGCGCTCGATCGCCGGGCGCGGTTCGTGCTCGGGCACGAGCAGGCGTGGGCCGTCGCGGTGCACGCGCGTGCGTCCCCGCTGGGGCACGAGCGCCAGCGAGTCGTCGAGGAAGGGCAGCGTGCCCGCGCGCGCGGCCACGCGCGCCAGCGCCTCGTGCGCCTCGCCCAGGCGGCGCTCGATCCACGGGCGCAGCTCGCGAACCGCCGCCGCGGCAGCGCGCTCGGGGGCGCGCGTGGGCAGCACGACCTCCACGCCGGCGTGCGCGTGCACGTTCACGCGCACGCGGCGCGCGCGCGAGGAGCGGCGCACCGTGTAGGAGATCTCGTTGACGCTGCGCAGTTCGCTCACCCCGCGGAGAGTACGCGTCGCGTCGGGTGCATAATCGGCTCGCCATGAGCAAATCGAGGGTCAGGCTGCCGCGCGACGTGCGCGAGCCCTATCAGGTGTATCTCAACGGCGTGCCGCAACACCTCGGCAGCGACTTCTCCGTGCGCGAAGGCTCGCTGGTGTTCGAGCAGGACCTGCGCAAGGACAAGATCAGCGGCTGGCGCTGGCTGCTCGGCGCGTGGGGCGTCGGCACGTATCGCCAGAACGACTCCGTGGACGTCCGCTACGAGGCGCCCGACGGCTCGCCGCGCGTCGCCGAGGGGCTGGAGATCGAAGCCGGGTAGATCGCTCGCTCCCATGGGCGCGCCAGCTTCAGCGCGCTGACTATCGCGCGCGTGGCCGGCGAGCGGTTGAGCGTGTAGAAGTGGATGCCCGGCGCGCCCGCCGCCAGCAGCTCCGAGCACTGCAGCGTGGCGTAGGCCACGCCGAAGTCCAGCACGGCCTCCGCGTCCTGCTCGCGTGCGTGAAGCTCCGCATGCAGGCCCTCGGGGATGGCCGAGCCGCACATGCTCGCCAT
>DATHJQ010000039.1:0-3909 GCA_035286505.1 Solirubrobacteraceae bacterium
AGCGTGAAGCGTCCAACCGCCCGATCCAGCTCCGCCGTGTGCCCCCAAGTCCGCGCCGCACGCAACAGCTGCTCGTCAAACGACATGCGCGCGACTCGTCGGGCCGTTAGGCGCCGAAGCCGACTCGGAGATCGTCTGACTCAGACCGAACGTAAACGACCTGCCCGAGATCCAGCCGCACAGGCCCCTCCTCGCTGGCGAGCTCATGCCAGCCGGTGTTTCCCAGCGCCTTGTGCAGCGCTTTGAGCTGTTCGTCGTTGACGCGCAGCGACAGCACCTGGCCGCCCTGGAAGCCGATGCTGATCTGCTGCTTGCCCGAGGCCATCAGTGCGCCTCCGTGCCGACGGCCGGTTGCACGATCTCGGTGAGCACGCCGGCGGTCGCGCGCGGGTGCACGAAGGCCACGCGCGAGCCGCGGATGCCGGTGCGCGGCTGCTCGTCGATCAGCGCCATGCCGGCTTGCTTGAGCGCGCCGAGCGTCGCGTCGATGTCCTGCACCTGGTAGGCCACGTGGTGCAGGCCGGGACCGTTCTTGGCGAGGAACTTCCCGACGGGCGTGTCGGGGCCCAGCGGCGCCAGCAGCTCGACGTGGTTCTCGCCGACGTCCAGCAGCACCGCCTCCACGCCCTGCTCCTCGACGATCTCGCGGTGCGCAAGGTCGAGCTCGAAGCTGTCGCGGTAGAGCGCCAGCGCCGGCTCGATCTGCTCTACCGCCACGCCGATGTGGTCGATGCGCTTGAACACGCCCCGCAGTCTATTCCCGCGCCGCTGCCGGCAGCGTATCCGAGTGAGCGCAGGTGCTCCCTTTACGCGCAGCGGTAGCAGTAGTAGCTACATCGTATATACGATTGCGCTCGCTCCCTTACGGGGACCACAGGTCACGTCGCCACCGCCGTGCACGCGCCGGCCGCCACGACCGCGCGGCGCCACGCCGCCTCGCCGCCACGCCGCCACGTCGGCGACTACCGCGGGTCGCCGCCCGCCAGGTCGACTGCGCTTGCCGACGCATCGACTGCGCTGGCAGCCGCCACGACCCGCAGCCCGACGCCCGGCGCGCGCTCCAGGCGCGGCACGCCGGCCATGATGCGGTCGATCGAGTCGCGCTCGAGCACCTCGCGCTCCAGCAGCTCGTGCGCCAGCGCGTCCAGCTGGGCGCGGTGGGCGAGGATCATCCGCTGGGCCGCGCGGCGCGCCTCCTCGACGAGGTCCTGGCGCTCCTCGTCGCGGATGCGCAGCGTCGTCTGCGAGAGCTGCACGTCGCCGTCGGGCGAGCGGCCCATGCCGGCGGTGCCCATGGCGAAGTCGTGCACCATCTGGTGGGCGATCGCGGCGACGCGCTTGAGGTCGTCCGACGCGCCCGTGGTGATCGCGCCGAACACGATCTGCTCGGCCGCACGGCCGCCGAGCAGCACGGTCATGTAGTCCAGCAGCTCCTCGCGCGTCTTCAGGTAGCGGTCCTCCGCCGGCAGGTTCAACGTGTAGCCCAGCGCCTGGCCGCGCGGGACGATCGAGATGCGGTGCACGCGGTCGACCGACGGCAGCAGCTCGCCGCACAGCGCGTGTCCGGCCTCGTGGAAGGCCACGACCTGCTTCTCGTGCGAGTTGAGCACGCGCCGCGACTGCACACCCGCGATCACCCGCTCGATCGCCGCGTCGAAGTCGCCGATCGCGATCGTCGGGCTCTTGCGCCGCGTGGCGAAGATCGCCGCCTCGTTGCAGATGTTCGCCAAGTCCGCTCCCGTTAGGCCGCTCGTCTGCTGGGCGATCACGCTCAGGTCGACGTCCGCAAGCGGCTTGTCGCGCGTGTGCACGTTCAGCACGCCTTCGCGACCGCGCACGTCCGGCGGCACGACGAACACCTGGCGGTCGAAGCGCCCGGGGCGCAGCAGAGCCGGGTCTAGCTTCTCCAGCAGGTTCGACGCGGCGATCACCACGACGCGACCGCTGCCGCTGAAGCCGTCCATCTCCACGAGCAGCTGGTTGAGCGTCTGGTCCTTCTCGCCGGAGATGTCCGACCCGCGCCGCCCGCCGACGGCGTCGAGCTCGTCGATGAAGATGATCGCCGGTTCGTGCTTGCGCGCGATCGCGAACAGGCGGCGGATGCGCGCCGCGCCGAGCCCCGCGAACATCTCCACGAACGACGACGCCGACTGCGCGAAGAACTGCGCGCCCGATTCGTGCGCCACGGCCTTCGCCAGCAGCGTCTTGCCGGTGCCCGGCGGCCCGTGCAGCAGCACGCCCTTGGGCACCTTCGCCCCGAGTTTCTGAAACGGCCTGGGATCGCGCAGGAACTCGACGAGCTCCTCCAGCTCGGCCTTCGCCTCGTCCACGCCGGCGATATCCGCGAAGGACACCGACTGGTTCGACGCCGGCTTTATCTGCTGCGGCTTGACCCGCGGCATCACCTTCAGCGTGCGCCACATCAAGAACAGCAGCGCAGTGAAGAACAGGATCATCACCACCGGCGACCAGTTGTAGGCCGCGTTCTGGATCTGCGTGACGATCGACGCGTGCGGCGTGGCCGCCGCGACCGTCGGCGCGTGCACGGCGGCGACGGGCACCAGCTCGTGCGACGTGTGTGAATAATTCACCAGTGCGTCTGCGAGGTGGCGCGGCGGTGCGTTGATCACCCCGCGGACCGCCGATTGCACTCCGGCGTTCACCTGCTCCAGCAACTGCACCATCCTTGGCATCGTCCAAGTATGGCCAATGCAATGTTCGATTGCGAGGTTTCGCTCGACTACTTACGGCCATTTCCGCGCCCCATCCTGCGCAAAGCTCTGCAAACGTCCACAGCCCACGTGACCTGCATGCATTCGGGGTCCGCGAGCGGACGCGCGACGCGCTCTCAGCCCAGCGTGCGCGTCGCCAGGTCGGCGTAGAACTCGGTCGCGAACGCGATGTCGCGCACGTCGATGCGCTCGTCCGCCGCGTGCACCAGCGGCGCCGTCTGCAGCATCGTCTGGTGGCGCTGCGGAAAGAAGCCGTAGGCCACGCACTCGGGAAACGCCTCGCGAAAGTGACGCGAGTCGGTGAAGCCCGGCAGGATCACCGGCACGACCGCTGCCGAGGTGTCGCGCTCGCCTATCCAATCAATGATCGTCTTCATCAGCTGTGACTGCATCGGCGATCGGTTGCCGACCACGCGCTCGGTGAACTCGACGTCAAAGCCGTCCTCGCCGAGCACTTCGGCGATGCCGCGCCGCACCTCCGCCTCGCCCAGCCCCGGGGGAACGCGGCAGTCGACCTTCAGCTCGGCGCGGCTGGGGATCACGTTGATCTTCTCCGACGCCGCGATCCGCGTCGGCGTGAACGTCACGCCGAACATCGGCTCGAACATCGTCGCCAGCAGCGGGTCCGCGGCGCGCATGCGCGCGATCGAGCCGCTCGCGTCGTCGGGGTCCTCGCCGATCCCGCGCAGCATCCCGCGCGGCTCCTCCGTCAGCTCATACGCCGGCTGGCGCTCTGCCAGGCGCGCCAGCAACGGCGCCATCTTCAGCAGCGCGTTGTCGCCCATGCCCGGCATCGACGCGTGACCGGCCACGCCGGCTGTGCTCAGCGTGAAGCGAAACACGCCCTTCTCCGCACAGCAAACGCCGTAGTAGCGCCTGCCGGCGTGCTCGAACACCTCGCCGCCGCCCTCGTTGACGAGCAGGTCGCAGCGCACCTTCTCCGGGTGGTTGCGGCAGATCCATTGCGCGCCCAGCGAGCCGCCGGTCTCCTCGTCGACGACCGCCGCGATCAGCAGCTCGCCGCGCGCCGGACGCCAGCCCGCGCGCGCCAGCGACGCCGCCGCGGCGATCTCCGCCGCGACCTGCGACTTCATGTCAAGCGCGCCGCGCCCCCACAGGCAGCCGTCCGCGATCTCGCCCGCCCAGGGGTCATGCGTCCACTCCTCCGCGTTGGCCA
>DATHJQ010000040.1:0-5395 GCA_035286505.1 Solirubrobacteraceae bacterium
AGCGGTAGCGCAGAAAGAACTGCTCGTGGGCGTCGAGCAGCGTGGCGGCTGCCGGAATGGTCACTGGCTCGCGGTCCATGATGTCGGCCACGGTGATGCTCTGGATGCGTCGACCGACGACGCCCTGCAGCACCGCCGCGCCCGCCGCCTGGTAGAGGAAGTAGGCGAGCAGGATGCAGGTCAGCCCGGCAGAGCCCGAACCGGTCGCAAGCCACCACAGCCCGGCAGCGCCGAGCAGCAGCGCGAAGCCCTGCCCGGCGCGTCCGGTTGCGTGGGTCGCGCGGTTGCGATCGCCGGTGCGCCACCAGATTGCCGCGTGCGCGATGCGCCCGCCGTCCAGTGGAAACGCCGGCACGAGGTTGAACACGAGCACGAGCACGTTGATCGTCGCCAGCCAGCTCAGCCAAACCAGCGTGGGCGTCGCTCGCACGCTTTCTTCGCCGAGCGCGAGTTTGGAGAAGGTCGTGCCGCTGGTCAGCAGCCGACCCGCGACGACGCAGGCGACGATCACCGCGAGCGTCACCAACGGTCCGGCGGCGGCGACGCGAAACTCCGTCTTGGGGTCTTTGGACTCCTCGGTGCGCGTGATGCCGCCGAGCGCCCACAGGTCGATGCCCGCGACCTGCAAGCCGCTGCGTCGCGCGACGAGCGCGTGGCCGAGCTCATGCAGCACGAGCGAGGCGAAGAACGAGAGCACGGAGGCGACGGCCACCAGGTAGGCGGTCGTGCGCGAGCCGCCGAGCTGGTCGTGGAAGATCGGCGTGATGAAGATGATGAACACGAACAGCACGACGAACCAGCTCAGCCCGACACCGACGCGGATGCCGAAGATGCGTGCAAGCTGGAAGTTCGTGCGAGGTGCCATCACTACCCAATGTTAGGCGTGTGGCGGGCGCGACCGTCAGGCGTCGGCGTGCGGCAGGCTGCGCGCGATGATCGCCTGAAAGTCGCTGCCCGCCGGCAGCGTGCCGTACTCGAGGCCGCCGTCGCCGGCCAGGCGCGACGCGCAGAAGGCGTCTGCGACGGCGGCGGGCGCGTTGCGCACGAGCAGCGAGCCCTGCAGGCACAGCGCCATCGATTCGACGACGCGGCGCGCGCGCGTCTCGAGCGTTGAGGGGTCGGCGAACTGCGCCTGGAGCTCCTGCGTGCGCGCGTCCAGGCGCTCGTCCGAGCCCTGCGCCTGGCGCAGCTCGTCGAAGAACACCTCCAGCGCGCGCGGCGAGCGCGTCAGCGCGCGCAGCACGTCAAGGCTCATCACGTTGCCCGAGCCCTCCCAGATCGATGCAAGCGGAGCCTCCCGATAAAGGCGCGGCATGCCGGACTCCTCGACGTAGCCGTTGCCGCCCAGGCACTCCAGCGACTCGAAGGCGTGGTTGGGCGCGCGCTTGCACGTCCAGTACTTGCCGACCGCCGTGGCCAGGCGCTTGAACAGCTGCGCGTCGCTGTCGTTGTCGCCGTTCTCGGCGTCCGCGTGTGCTTCGTCGTAGGCGCGCGACAGGCGCATGGCCAGCGCGGTGGTGGCCTCGGACTCCAGGCAGAGGTCGGCGAGCACGTTTCGCATGAGCGGCTGGTCGATCAGCGTCTTGCCGAAGGCCTGGCGGTGCGCGGCGTGATGCGTGGCGCTGACGACGCCCGTGCGCATGCCGGCCGCCGCGCCGATCACGCAGTCCAGGCGCGTGTGCCCGACCATCTCGATGATCGTCGGCACGCCGCGGCCGGGCTCGCCGACCATGCGCGCCCAGGCGCCGTGCAGCTCGATCTCGCTGGAGGCGTTGGAGCGGTTGCCGAGCTTGTCCTTGAGGCGCTGGATGTGAAACTGGTTGCGCTCCCCGTCGGGCAGGATGCGCGGGAGCAGAAAGCACGACAGCCCCTCGTCGGTCTGCGCGAGCACGAGGAAGACGTCGCACATGGGCGCCGAGCAGAACCACTTGTGCCCGGTGATCTCGTACTCCGCGCCGGCGCCACCGCCGTTGAGGGCACGCGCGACGGTCGTGTTGGCGCGCACGTCGGAGCCGCCCTGCTTCTCGGTCATGGCCATGCCGGCGATCGCGCTGCGCTTGCGCTCGACGGGGATCAGCCGCGGGTCATAGGTGGTGGCGGTGAGCAGCGGCTCCCACTCGGCGGCGAGCTCGGGCTGGGTGCGCAGCGCGGGGATCGCGGCGAAGGTCATGGTGATCGGGCAGCAGAAGCCGGCCTCGGCCTGCATGGCTGTCATGTACAGCGCCGCGCGCGCCGTGTGCGCGAACGGCTCGTCGCTGGTCCACGGCAGCGAGTGCAGCTCGTGCTCGACGCCCATCGCCATCAGCTGGTGCCAGGCCGGATGGAACTCGACCTCGTCGATGCGGTTGCCGTAGCGGTCGAACGTGTGCAGCACGGGCTCGTTCTCGTTGGCCAGCCGGCCCCACTGCTGCTGTGGCTCGCCGCCGACGAAGCGCCCGAGCGCGGAGGCCCGCTCGCGCACCCAGCCGGCGCCCTCGCGCTCGGTCGCCTCGACGAGTGGCAGGTTGCTGGAGAAGACGTCGAGGCCGGTCAGCGGCGCTGCCTGGTTGAAGACCGTGTGCGTGCGGTACGGCGCGTCGCCCTCGCGCGGCGTCTGCGAGACGGTTGCCATGCCTTGAAGTCAAGCAGATCGACCGAGCGCCGTGTGGGCGGCGGCGACGGGTCGATAGCATCGGCCGCCCGCCCAGCGACCCGCCGAAGGACAGACCCGCCCATGGCCAAGATCAAGGTGAAGAACCCGCTCGTCGACCTCGACGGCGACGAGATGACACGGATCATTTGGTCGTTCATCAAGGACAAGCTGATCGTTCCCTACCTGGACGTCGAGCTCAAGCGCTTTGACCTGGGCATCGAGAGCCGCGACGCCAGCGAAGACCGCATAACGGTCGAAGCTGCGGAGGCGATCAAGCAGTACGGCGTGGGGGTCAAGTGCGCGACGATCACGCCGGACGAGGCGCGCGTGAAGGAGTTCGGCCTGAAGGAGATGTACCGCTCGCCCAACGGCACGATCCGCAACATCCTCGGCGGCGTGATCTTCCGTGAGCCGATCGTGATCTCCAACATCCCGCGCCTGGTGCCCGGATGGACCAAGCCGATCGTGATCGGCCGCCACGCCTTCGGCGACCAGTACCGCGCGACCGACATGGTCGTTCCGGGCGAGGGCTCGCTGACGCTCACGTACACGCCCAAGGACGGCGGCGAGCCGATCGAGCTCGACGTGTACGACTTCCCGAGCGGCGGCATTGCGCTGGCGATGTACAACCTCGATGACTCGATCAGAGACTTCGCGCGCGCATCGCTGCGCTACGGCCTGGACCGCGCCTACCCCGTCTACCTGTCGACGAAGAACACGATCCTCAAGCGCTACGACGGGCGCTTCAAAGACATCTTTGAAGAGGTCTACGAGTCCGAGTTCAAGAGCGATTTCGAGGCCGCCGGCATCACCTACGAACACCGGCTGATCGACGACATGGTCGCCGCAGCGCTGAAGTGGGAAGGCGGCTATGTGTGGGCGTGCAAGAACTACGACGGCGACGTGCAGTCCGACACCGTCGCGCAGGGCTTCGGCTCGCTGGGCTTGATGACGAGCGTGCTGATGACCGCTGACGGCAAGACGGTCGAGGCGGAGGCCGCGCACGGCACGGTCACGCGCCACTACCGCCTGCACGAGCAGGGCAAGCCGACGTCGACCAACCCGATCGCCTCGATCTTCGCGTGGACACGCGGGCTGGACGCGCGCGGGCGCATGGACGCAACGCCGCAGGTGAGCGAGTTCGCGCAGACGCTCGAGCGCGTGTGCATACAGACGGTCGAAGACGGCAAGATGACCAAGGACCTCGCGCTGCTGGTCGGCCCCGAGCAGGAGTGGCAGACGACCGAGGAGTTCCTCGCGTCGCTCGACGAGAACCTCAAACAGGAGATGAATAAGTGATAAGCAGCGAAGCTACGGTCACGAGCGCCCGGAGGGCGCTCGATCGGATCAAATCCGCCGACCGGATGGAGGCGGGAGCATGACTCCAACACGCGTGACCGTCACTGGCGCAGCCGGGCAGATCGGCTACAGCCTCGTCTTTCGCATCGCCAGCGGACAGCTGCTGGGACCCGACCAGCCGGTCGACCTGCGTCTGCTGGAGATCCCGCCTGCGATGGGCGCTCTGGAGGGCGTCGCGATGGAGCTGATCGACTGCGCCTTTCCGCTGCTGCGCGGACTCGACCTGCACGACGACCCTAACGAAGCGTTCGACGGCGTCAACATCGCCCTGCTCGTGGGCTCGCGCCCGCGCACCAAGGGCATGGAGCGCGCGGAGCTGCTGAGCGAGAACGGCAAGATCTTCACCGTGCAGGGCAAGGCGCTCAACGACAACGCGGCGGAGGACGTGAAGGTGCTGGTCGTCGGCAACCCCGCCAACACCAACTGCCTGATCGCGATGAACAACGCGCCCGACATCCCGCGCGAGCGCTTCACCTCGATGATGCGCCTCGACCACAACCGCGCGATCGCGCAGCTGGCGGCCAAGGTTACGGCGCCGCTGACGGACATCACGCAGATGGGCGTGTGGGGCAATCACTCGCCGACGATGTATCCCGACCTGTTCCACGCTCAGGTGCGCGGCGAGCAGGCAGCGGCGATCGTCGACGATCAGCAATGGATCGAAACCGACTTCCTGCCGAACGTCGGCAAACGCGGCGCCGCGATCATCGAGGCTCGCGGATCCTCATCCGCCGCATCGGCCGCCAACGCGGCGATCGATCACGTCAACGACTGGGTCACCGGCAACCCCGACTGGGTATCCATGGGAGTCCCGTCCGACGGCTCCTACGGCATCCCTGAGGGCCTGATCTGCGGCTTCCCGTGCCTCTGCACGGACGGCGAGTACCAGATCGTGCAGGGCCTCGACCTGGATGACTTCTCGCGAAGCAAAATCGACCTCTCCGTGGCCGAGCTCACAGAGGAGCGCGACACGGTCAAGGACCAGGGCCTGATCTAGCGGCGGCGGCGCCGAGCGAGCGGCCGCCGAGCGGGCGAGTGCTTCTGCGAATCGACTAGCCCGCCATGGGCACAAAAGAGGCGCGGCCGAAAGACCGCGCCCTTTTGTGTCAATCTCAGGTGCTGCGAACTAGCCTTTCGGGTGCCAACCGCGACCCTGCTTTGAGACCTTTTTTTCCTGCTCGAGCCCAGGCAGCACGCGGTAGAGGTAGTTCTGCTTGATTCCCATCTTCGCCGCCAGCTCCGGGATCGTGATGCCGGGCTGACCCTGCACGAACGACAGCGCCTCGGCCGCGCGCGTGCCGCTGCCTTTGCGCCGGCCGGCGCGGCGTCTGCCGGCGGGACGTCCGGCTTTTTTACGACCGGGTTTTGCCGCAGCGGCCGTGGCGGTCGTGGCGGCTTTGCGAT
>DATHJQ010000041.1:0-4319 GCA_035286505.1 Solirubrobacteraceae bacterium
TGTCAGCAGCGGTGGAAAGTAGAGCGGCTCGGGGGACTCGGGCGCGGCGGTCCGCGTCACCAGCTTGTCAAAGCTGAGCCGGACAGTCTCGAACGCGGCGCCGCGAGCGTATACGCCATCCACACCGGTGCGTGTGAGCAACCCCGCCTCGACCAACTCGTCGAGGTAGGCAACCTGCTCCGGGCTGCCGGCACGAAACTCGGGCATCAGACGTCCTTGGCAATCAGCAGCAGGCTTGCATTCGTCTGATGGATGCGCTCGTTGGCGACCATCAGGCAGGCGGACATCGTGTCGCGCAGGTGGCGTCCGACGCTGAAGGGCGTGTCATTCTTGAAGCCGACGATGCCGCACACGCCGAGCGCGCCCTGGCAGACCCGCGGCGCCTGCTCCGAGGCGGCGATCTTGAGGTTGTTGAAGCGCAGGATGCTCGCCATCTCCGACAGTCGCGAGCGGTCCACGGCGGAGGCGTCGAGGAACTCACTGAGCGCCGAGTAGACCTCGGCCCGCAGCAGCGACAGCTCGCTCATCAGCTCCGACAGGCGGATCGCCGCCGGCAGCGGCTCGCCGGGCTTGCGCTTGGCGGCCGCGCGCACGAAGGCGCGCGCACGGGCGAAGGCGTCGGTTGAGATGCCAAGCCACAGGTGCGACCAGAGGATGTGCGAGATCGGCACCATCGACTCGTTCATCACGCAAGCGAACTGCGTGGACATGACCTGCTCGACCGGGAACTCGGCACGCACGACGTTGCCGGGCGAGCACGTTCCGCGCATTCCCAGCGGATCCCAAGAGCCGGTGGGCTCCAGCGCGTGCTGGCCCATGTGCGTCAGGACGCAGACCTGGTCGCCGGGCTCGGCGTCCGGGGAGCGGCGCAGCGTCGTGAGCAGGTCGTCCGCGTAGGCGCCGTAGCTCACGGTCGGGGCCTGCTTCTCGAAGCGTGCAAGCCCCTCGCCGACCGGTTCGACAGCGGCGACCGAGCGCGCCATGTCGCCGCCCGTGCCGACCTCCGAGGTCACGGAAGCGACGAGGCGCTGCTCAGAGACGACCGTGCGCAGGTAGTCCTCGAACCAGGGAGCGTCGTCGAGGTGGCGCACGATCGTGGCGATCTGGATCTGGTGCATCGCGAACACCATCGCGCTCGCGCCGCAGTGACGGCCCAGCTCGAAGCAGGCGCTCGCAATCGCCTCGAACGAGACGCCCGCGCCGCCGAGCTCGGTCGGCACAAAGGCCGACAGCGCCTGCTTCTCTCGCAGGGCTGCGACCGTCTCGGCCGGGAAGCGCGCCTCCCTGTCGACCTCGTCGGCGTGCGGACCGGCAACCTCCGCGGCGATCAGCTTGATCGCGTCCAGGAAGGCCTGGTCGCGGTCGACGGTCACGCTCATGCCGCCGCCTCGCTGCGCAGCTCGTGCAGGGCTGCGGCGATCGTGCCGACGCTCTCAAACACGCTGCGCGTGAGCATGCGGTCGGGAAACTCGATGTCGAAGTGGTCCTCGAGGCCGAGCATGACGTTTACGCTCGCGTGCGAGGTCATGCCCGCCTCATAGAGGTCGGCGTCGTCGGAGAGCGTCTGGACGTCGACGGGGAGGCGCCCGTGTTCGGAGATGACCTGTCGTATTTCGTCGTGCACGGGCGTGTTATCGGACGGGCTCGGGCATTCCTTGAGAGCAGGATGCTACGACGACAGCCGTGGCGAACTCGCCCTCGTGAGAGATGCTCAGCGAGAGATCGCTGACGCCGGCGTCCGTCGCCAAGCTCGCCGCGGGACCGCTCAGCGCCAGCTCGACCCATCCGCTCGGGTCGCGGCGAACCTCGATCGCGTTCCACGGGATCCCCTCGTCGCGCGGTCTCAGCACCTTCAGCGTCGCCTCCTTGGCGGCGAAGCGAGCAGCCAGGCGCTCGGGATCGAGTCCCTCCGGCGTTGTGCAGTCTTCGACCTCGCGTTGCGTGTACACGCGCTGCAGGTAGTGCTCGGCATGGGCGTCGATGGACTCGCGGACGGTCTCGATCAGGACCAGGTCTGTTCCCACGCGCAGAGGCATCGCCGTCAAATGCTTTCAGAGTTCGGTGCGTGGCGCGGAGGCGGCGAGCCGTCCCAGAGCTCGCCGGGGAGGTCGGTCAGATGGACGCCCGCGTGGTCGGTGTAGCGAATCTTCACGGCGATCATCAGCGCGGTGAGCGACTCGGTCAGGCGCGACATCTCCAGGCGACCGCAGTCGACGCAGCGCAGGCCCTGAATGCGCTGGAGCAGCCTCGCGGCCTGGAGCTTGTCCTCGCGCGAGTCCCCGCACAGGAGCACGTCCTGGTCGAGGGGATGCTCGAGGTTCGTCAGCGATGCGGCGCTGACGGTGTGCAGCGCCGACACCACACGCACGCCCGCGGGCGCCATCTCCCTGGTCTGCTCGGCGGCTGAGCCTTGCCAAACGCCCAGCATCCGCGTCGCCTCCCCGCTCACGGCGGCCGCGAGGGGCACGCTGGCGTCGATCAGCAGCTGACCCGGTCGCAGCGCCCGCGCGATGCTCGCAAGCGTTTCGCTCTGGTTGAGGAACGGCACGCTCAGGATCACGCTCTGCGCCTCGCGCACGGCGAGCGCGTTGGAGCGGGCGGAGAACACGCCTGCGGGCACCGCAGCGCGGGCGCGCAGCGCGGCCTGCTCCATGCGCTCGCGATCGCGCGAGCCGATCACCACGGGCACTCCCACGCTGGCGAGCCTGACGGCCAAGCCGAAGCCGAGCGAGCCCGTGGCGCCGACGATCGCCACGGGGTGAGGCGACCGGGCCGCGTCCTCGCCGTCGGGGGCGGCGCCGGCGCCGGCGAGGGGCGCAGATTCCGGCACGGCGCCTGAGTATAGGTTCACGGTCCTCGGTGACTGGAGGGCGTGAACTGCGGGCTCCGAACCGGCGTCAGATGCGCTTCTGCGTGGCCTTGCCCGGTCCGGTCCGGAACTGATACACGCGAACCTTCAGGCCATGCGTCCCGAGGACCCGCGGAAGCGCGATCGCGTAGCGGTTGAAGCGATCGAGCGCGAACACGGCGCGGTAGCGCAGCACGGCGCCACGGAAGGCTTCCAAGGTCATGTAGTCGCCGACCGGCGCCGAGCCGCTTGCAACGACGCGACCGCCACGCTGGCGCAGGCTGAGCTTCACCGGACTCGTCGGCGCGAACGGCGACGTGAGCACGCCGGCCAGCGCGGAGAACCCGCGCTTGTGCTTGCCCTTGGTGGTCACGACGCCGAACTCTTCGTTGGGGTAGTCCTGCAGCGTGTATGTGAGCTCGGCGCCCACGTACGGGACGCGCGCGAGCGAGCGGAAGGTTTCGCGGATGTTGGCGGCTTGAACGCTCGGCGTCACGCACGCTTGTTCCTGCTCGACGCGGTGGCGCGGCCAGCAGCTGCTCCATCCGAACTCGTCGAGCCAGAGCGGCTTGGAGTCGCCGTTTTCCAACTGCACCTGGCGGAACGTACGCAACGAGGCCACGGTGAGCGTGTAGAAGTGCACGGCCAGCGCGTCGTAGGAGCCCTTGATCCCGTCCGCGTACAGGGCTTTCAAGAAGAGGCCATTGGCCCCGACGAGCGAGCCGCCGAGCACGCGCACGTTGGGATTGGCCTGCTTGATCGCGGGATAGGCCGAATGCAGCAGCGCCGCGTAGAGCTTCGCCTTGTCGGGCCCGGCGAAATACAGTTCGTTGGCCTGGTCGGGCTCGTTCCAGATCTCGATCGCGGCGAGCTGGCTGCCGTAGCGCTGCGCGAGGTAGGCGACGAAGGCGCTGTATGCGGCGACGTCGCTCGGTGGCCAGCGGTTGGCCGCTGACAGTCGCTTGGGCGAGCATTTCGCCAGCAGCGACGCCGGCGCCGATGAGTCCCAGCACGGCGTGCCGCGCGCCGTGACGATCACCTTGATGCCCGCGGCCGCGGCGTCGGCCATCAGCCGATCGGTGAAGGCGAGCGCCTTGGGGTCGATCTGGCCTGGGCCGTGCGGCTCCATCACGGCCCACAGCAGCTCTGTGCGCACGACCTTGGCGTGCAGCCTGCGCGCGACGGCGATCGCGCGATCCGCCTCGGCTGGTCGTGAGCCGTAGCTGAGACCGATGACGTTGACCCCGCCGAGCGGCGCGACGGCCGATGGGCTTGCGCCGGGCGCGCCCTGCGCTCCGGCGGCCGGGGCGACGACAGCCGCCACCCCGCAGATCGCGAGCACGCAGGCGAGGACCGGAGAGCGGTGGCGCCTGCGCATGCCGCACACCATAGTCAACGGCGCTGCGGATGCGTCGAGGTGCACCCTGCGCCGGCGCTCGCGCTGGCCCGCCGCGCCCCTGGCAGTAGGCTG
>DATHJQ010000042.1:0-3370 GCA_035286505.1 Solirubrobacteraceae bacterium
ACCGCATGGATTCCGTCCGCGTGGACGAGCTGTGACACGAGCGTGGAGATGCTCGCGCCTACGCCGCCGTAGTGACTGCGGATGAACGAGCTGTCGCCGAATGTGGGGTCGCCGCCGCCGCGCAGGTAGAGATCGCCTTCCCAGACGCCCGTCGGGCTCAGCTGGCCGGTGCCGAGCACGGTCGTGGAAAGGCGCGCGGTCGACCCGAGACGCTGCAGGGTCGTGACGGCCGTGTAGAGCTTCTCCACTGACGCTGGAGGGCGCATGGCGGCTGCGCGGAGGGAGAACAGCGCCTGTTTGTCGGTGAGGTCATAGACATAGGCGCTCGAGTGCCTGCCTGAGATCTGCATCTGATGGGCGAGATCGCCCTGCAGGGCGCCCAGGCTGGTGGCCGCGCCGGCCGGCGAAGGCAGCGTCGCGAACATGGCCCCAAATCCGATCGCAAGCCCGGCGAGCAGGGTGCCTGAACGGGCCCGAGGCCGAGCCTCGGCCCGCCGGAGCACGCCGTCCAGCGCACGAAATGGCCGCTGTGAGCGTGAGGCGGCGGGCTTCTGGGTCATGTGTCCCTTAGAATCAAGTCAGGATGGGCAAGGTCGTCAAGCTGGAACCGACGGATAAGGCCAAGGTTGCGGCCAAGAAGCGCAGGGCGAGCTTGCGCGCGGCACGTGGTGTCGGGCGCACCGGCTCGGTCGATCGACGTCGGCGCGCGCGGCGCCACAAGACGGCGCTCGTGCTCGGCGGCGGCGGGTTCACCGGCGGCGTGTACGAGATCGGCGCGTTGCGCGCCCTTGACCTTTTGGCGGTCAACAGCAGCGTCAACCAGTTCGACGTCTACGTCGGCACCTCCGCGGGCGCGTTCATCGCCGCGCTGAGCGCCAACGGCGTGACGCCCGAGGAGATGATGCGGGTGGTCACGCGTCAAGGCAAAGCGCCGTTCAAAGACATAGACCTCGGCGACCTGCTGCGCCCGAACCTGCTCGAGTTCGCGCGCAAGGGCGCCGTGCTGCCGTGGCGAGCGCTGTCGCTGGCACGTGAGGTCGTCTCCCAGCGCGGCGGCGTGTCGCTGATGGACGTGCTGCTGGGCTTCGCAGAGGGACTGCCTTCGGGCGCCTACACGGGCGCCGGCATCGAGTCCTACCTGCACGAGGTGCTCTCAGAGCCGGGCCGCACCGACGACTTCGGCGAGCTGGCGTGCGAGCTGTACCTGACCGCGACCGATCTCGACACGTGCGAGCGCGTGGTGTTCGGCGTGGAGGGCGCAGAAGACGTGCCGATCTCCACGGCGGTGCGCGCATCCGGGGCGCTGCCGATGGTCTACGCGCCAGTTCGCGTCGGCGATCGCGAGCTGATCGACGGCGGGATGGTCTCCACGACCAACCTCGACATCGCGGTCGAGGCGGGCGCGAAGCTGATCGTCGTGATCAACCCGATCGTGCCGTTCGTCAACGACTTCGCCGAGCAGGTCAGGACGCTGCGCGGCACGCGCCCCCGCCGCGTCTCGGACATGGGCTTTCCGCAGATCGGCTACCAGGCGTTCAAGCTGGTCGCCCACCAGCGACTGCACGAACTGGCCAAGAACTGGGAGAGCCGCTATCCGGGCGTGGACATCGTGCTGATCGAGCCCGAGCCGACCGACGAGCTGATGTTCCAGACTTCGATGATGAACTTCGCCTCGCGCGTGGAGATCGCGCGACACGGCTTCGAGTCCGTGACCAAGCACCTCGCCGAGGAATACGAGCGCTATCAAGACGTCGCCGACCGACACGGTCTCGACATCTCGGGAAATCGCGTGCGCAAGGTCGTCGAGCACTTCGACGCCGAGCCCGAGCGGGTGAGTGCGTGGCGCAAGATCCTCGAAGGCACCACGGGCACGCTGCTGCGCCAGTCCGGCTCCGCCAGCTAAGCATTCCCACGCCGCCGTGGGTGGCGCCTCCCGCTACAGCGCTTTGTCGATGGCCGCGAGCAGCCGCGTCGTGCCGGCGCTCTTGCGGACGGCGATGCGCCCGTGCTGGGGCTCGCCCAGCGCGTCGCCCGCGGCGATGAGCACGCCGGACTGAGCGAGTCGCGCCGCGAGCTCGGTGCCGCTGATCGCGGGATGTGCGGCCCACACGAAGTTCGCCTGGCTGTCGGCGACCTCGAAGCCGCGCTCGCGCAGGCCGTCGGTCAGGCGGGGACGCTCCTGGCAGACCGCGCGCACCTTGCCAGCGAGCAGATCCGAGCACGTGCGCAGCGCCTCGAGCGCCCCGGCCTGTGATACCTCCGATACGCCGAGGTCGGGCTCCAGCTCAGCCATGAGCTCCTGTGAGCGGGGTCCGCCGATGGCGTAGCCGACACGCAGGCCCGCCAGGCCCCACGCCTTGGAGAAGCTGCGAAAGACGAGCAGGCGCGGATGCTCCTCGAGCAGCCTGACGGAAGAGTTGACCGGCTGCGCGTCGACGAACTCGACCAGCGACTCGTCGAGCAGCACGGCGACGTCCTCGGGCACGCCATGGAGCAGTCGCTCCAGCTCGCCTGTCGACAGCAGCTCCCCGGTCGGGTCGTTGGGGCTGGCGAGGGCTATCACGCGCGTGGACTGCTCCTTGGCGGCCTCGATCAGCGCATCGACTCCGCCGGCGATCGGAACGGCGCGGCCGTGCGCGCGGCGCGCCATGATCGGATAGAGCGGGTAGGAGGGCCAGGTCGTCAGCAGCTGCTGGCCGGGCTCGATCAGCGCGCGCGTCGCCGAGCTCAACAGCTCGGCAGCTCCGTTGCCGAGGATCAGGCGGCCGGGTTCGACCTCTAGGCTGGCCGCGAGCTCGTCGCGCAGCTCCGTGCCGCGCACGTGGGGATAGCGGTGCAGGCCGCGCCGGGCCACGAAAGTAATCGCGTTGACTATGCGCGGGTGCGGCAGCTCGGGCCAGGTCGTCTGTGAGAGGTCCAGCGTGTCGACGCGCGTGAGCGCTTTGCGCCGACGCTCGGCGGCCTGCTCGCGCAGTTCGGCGTTCACCTCCTCCTCCGACATCCCTTCGAACTGGCGGTAGTAGTCGAGCAGGCTCATGGCAAGACCGTTCTAGCAGCGGACGTCCGGCGCGGCCCCGCGTCGACTCGGCGCGGCGCCGGCGACGCTCATCCCTGGCCGTTGCCGGACATGGTGATCGAGCCGGGCCCGTGGATGACGACGAACCAAAACGCGAAGCCAAGCCCGCAGATGACCGCGGCGGTGCCGAAGATGCGGCCCATGATCCCCGTGCGCTGATCGTGGCCGGCGGCGCGGCGCACGAGGATCCACGCCTGGTCGAGGCGTTTGAGCAGCGCGAGGCTGCCGAACAGCAGGAAGAAGAGCGCGGCGAAGGAGACGAGGATGCCGATGCCGATCGAGCCCGAGAGGTAG
>DATHJQ010000043.1:0-2567 GCA_035286505.1 Solirubrobacteraceae bacterium
GAGCTGGCGCGTGCTGGCCGGCGGCTCGGCACAGACGATCGTGCCGGTGGCGACGGCGCCGCGCAGCGGCTTCGAGACGGCCGTGGCGACGCCTGGACCCGCCGCATACGTGGCCGTGCAGGCGCTCGACGCCTCCGGCGCGGTGATCTCCAGCTCGCGCACGATCCGCGGGTAGCGGCCGGCGGAGTCGAGGACGCACGCGTGTTGGTACGCTCTGATCGGTTGACGTCAAGGAGGGGTTTTCAACCACTGGATTTCCGCACATGACGGCGCGAAAGGTCAACTCCCAGCTCCGTGGCACGGACGCTTCCCCGCCGGCTTCCTCCGCCGCCCGCTACCGCCGCCTGCCGACGGGCGCCCACGGCCTGACGCGAGAGGAGGTCGAGCGCGACCAGCGTGAGCGGCTGCGCTCGGCGATGGTCGAGCTGATCGCCCTGCGCGGCTACCCGGCCGTGCGCATCCTCGACCTGACGCAGCTGGCGCACGTCTCGCGCCCGACGTTCTACAACCTCTACGCGGACAAGGAAGAGCTGCTGCTGAGCGCTTACGAGGACATCGCCGGGCGCACCACGGAGAAGGTCGCGGTGGCCTTCGGCGAAGGCGACTCCGCGGATGAGAGCCTGCGTCTGGCGCTGCAGGCGTTCGCCGAGCTCGGCGCGGCCGAGCCCGAGGCGATGACGCTGGCGCTGCTGGGCACGTTCGGCGCGGGGCCGCGCGCGCTGGAGCGCCGCGACCGCACGCTGCACGCGCTCGAACGCATCGTCAGCGCCGGCCGCGCGGTCTCCGACGGCGAGCTGCCACGCGACCTCACGGTGAAGTTCCTGATCGGCGGCATCCGCGAGGCCTCGGCGACGCGCCTGCGTCAGGGTCGCGCGCAGGAGCTCGTCGAGCTGGCCGACGAACTGGGGCGCTGGGCCAACGCCTACCCACAGGCCATGCCGTTGGGCCTCGAGGGGCCGCTGCGGGTCCGTCGGCGCGACGGCGACGGCGACGACGGCCGCCCGCGCCACGCCTCCCAACGCAGCCGCCGCGCCGAAGGTCGCCTGCCGAGCGGGCGTCATGACCTGCCGCGCGACATGGTCGTCAAGAGCCAGCGCGAACGGATCGTCGACGCGACAGCGGCGATTGTCGAGGAGAAGGGCTTCGCGGGCCTGACGATTCCCGAGATCGCCTCGCGCGCGAACGTCTCGCACGAGACCTTCTATGAGATGTACTCGACCAAGCACGACGCCTTCCTGGGCGCGCAGAAGATCGGGCTGCACCAAGCGCTGCGCGTCACGGCGGAGGCCTACGACGCGCGCGGCGGCGATTGGCCCGACGGCGTCGCGGCCGGCCTGCACGCATTGATGGAATACGTCTGCTCAGAGCCCTCGCACGCGCATCTGACGTTGGTGGACACGTTCGGCGCCAGTCCCGACGCGATCGAGATCCGCGAGAATGCGCTGCGCGGCTTCACCGCCTACCTGCAGCCGGGCTTCGAGCAGGGCGCAGTCGACGTGGACGTGCCCAACGTGGCCCCCGAGGCGGTCGCCGGCGGCATCTGGCAGGTGCTTCACCACTACATAGAGCAGCGGCGCGTGGACGAACTGTGCGACGCCGCGCCGCAGCTGACCTTCCTGACGCTCAGCCCGTTTCTCGGACCCGACGCAGCGGCCGAGCTCGCCAGGCAGCCGGTCGCCTGAGCGCGCCGCCCGGGCCGCCGGGCAGGGGCCCGCCCGCCGGCTTGATAAATGGTCCTGTCCTGTAGATCTACGTCTCGCCCAGCGCCGCCACGCCGAGCGCGATCGCAGAGAGCGCGGTGCCGCTGACGAGCACGCTCGTCAACTTCGGCAGGTATCCGCCTCGGCCGCCCGCGATGCCGGCGGCCGCGTCGGCCGCGTCGCACGCGAGCCCTGCCGTCAGCCACTGCCGGCGAGCGTCGCCCTCGCTGTTGAGGGCGCCCCAGGCGAGCGCGATGTCGCGCACGCCGAACAGGCGCGCCAGGTAGGGCGACTGCGGGTTTGCCTGCGCGTCAAGCCCGAACAGCCTGCCGGCGAGGCGCGGGGTCGTCCACGAGGCAACGCCGACGGCGATGCGCACTCCGGCCAAGGCGCTCAGCGCGCTCTTTCGATCCATACGGCGACTGTATCTCGCAACCCGCAGCGCAATGCCGCGCTCTTCACCTATTTTTATTAATGCTTCGCAAGAGAGCGTGCGCGCGGCGCGACCGCGCGGGCAGCCGACCCCGGCAGGCGGCCCCCAGCTGCTCCTCGCCCTGCAGAACGATGCCGTCGGCTCGGCCGTTACGGTGTGTCGCATCCCGTTCACCCGGGAAGGGAACTAGCGTGAGCCCAGCCAGTGCCACCAAACGTGCGAAGGCCGCCCCGTCGGTGGCTGCACCGCGACGACGCGAGCTCGAGCAGCCGCACGCGCGCCGTCTGACGCTGCACGGCCATCGCATCGCCTACCGCCAGGCCGGCAGCGGGCCGGCGCTGGTGCTGATCCACGGCATCACGTCGAGCTCAGCGACGTGGCAGCGCGTGATCCCCTATCTGGCGCGCCACTTCACGGTGATCGCTCCGGACCTG
>DATHJQ010000044.1:0-4347 GCA_035286505.1 Solirubrobacteraceae bacterium
GATCGTCAAAGCAGTGCTAGCCTCGCCCGCTTGGCCGCGCACGCTGCTGATCTACACCTACGACGAGCACGGCGGCTACTACGACCACGTGCCACCCCCGGCGGCGATCGCGCCCGACTCGATCCCGCCGTCGCTCGGGCCCAACGACGTGCCGGGCGGCTACGACATCTACGGCCCACGGGTGCCCGCGATCGTGGCCTCGCCCTACTCCAAGCCGAACGCGGTCACCAATGTCGTGCACGACCACACCTCCTTCCTGGCGACGGTCGAGGCCAAGTGGAACCTGCCGCGGCTGACCTATCGCGACGCCAACGCCAAGACGGTGATGGACTTCCTCGACCTCGAATCGCCGGCCTTCCTGAACCCGCCCACGATCGCGGACGCGCCCGCCCCGAGCGGCGCGGCCACGACGCCCTAGCGGAGCCGGGCGATGTCGGGCAGATTCGCGTCTTCCTCTTCTTATATGGCCGCAAGGAGGCGACCATCGGCTCGCCGGCGGCACGTCACCACGCTCGTGCTGCCCCTGGCGCTGGCTGCCTGCGTGCTGGGCCTGCTGGCCGCGAGCGCGGCGGCGGCCACGAGGCCGCCGAAAGTCAGACACGTGTGGGTGATCGTGCTCGAGAACGAGGGCTACGTCTCGACGTTCGGCGAACCGGCGGCCGACCCCTACCTGGCGAGCACGCTGCCCTCGCAAGGCGCCCTGCTGGAAAACTATTACGCCACGGCGCACGTGAGCGCCCCCAACTACATCGCGCTCGTCTCGGGGCAGCCGCCCAACGCCGAGAACCAGGGCGACTGCCAGTTCTTCGACGACTTCAAAGGCGCCGTGATGCTCTCGAGCGGCGTGGTGACAGGCACGGGCTGCGTCTATCCGGCCGAAGTGCAGAACATCGGCACGCAGCTGTCGGCCAAGAAAAAATCGTGGAAGGCCTACCAGGAGGACATGGGCAACGACCCCAACCGCGAGGCCGCCGCCTGCGGGCACCCGGCGCTGAACGCGCAGGACGAAACCCAGAAAGCGCAGGCCGGCGACGGCTACGCAACGCGGCACAACCCGTTCGTGTACTTCCACTCGGTGATCGACGAACAGAAATACTGCGACAAGCACGTCGTCGCGCTGGGCTCGCCGACTGGCGCGATGCCGGCGGCGGCGTTGCGCGGCGAGACCGGCCTGGCGACCGATCTCACAAAACTGGCGAAAACGCCGAAGTTCTCCTTCATCACGCCCAACCTCTGCAACGACGGGCACGACTTCCCCTGCGCCAACCAGCCGAGCGGCGCCTCGGCCCTGGCCGACATCGACGCCTTCCTGGAAACGTGGGTGCCGAAGATCATGGCCTCGCAGGCCTACCGCGAAAACGGCCTGATCGAGATCACCTTCGACGAGGCCGCCGACTCAGAAACCGAAGCCTGCTGCGGAGAGGAACCGGGGCCGGGCTCGCCGCTGCCCGGCATAGCCGGCCCCGGCGGCGGCCGCGTGGGGGCTGTGCTGCTCTCGCCGTTCATCAAAGCGGGGACGGTGAGCACGACTCCCTACAACCACTACTCCTCGCTGGCCACCTGGGAGTCGCTTCTTAAACTGCCGCGGCTGGCCGATGCGGCCACGGTCACGAGCACGTTCGGCCCGGACGTGTTCAGCCCAGCGACCGGCGGCTGATCGGCCCTACGCCTCGGCGACGGTTTCGACGGGAGGCTGCGCGGGGCCCGGCTGGCCCGAGTCGACGGACTCCGGCGGGCCGGCGTCGACAGACATCGGGCTCAACGAATCGCCGGCCCGGTCTGCGCCGTCGCTCGAGGCCAGCTTGCGCGCATCCTTCTTGGCCTGCTTGTCCTGGCGACGCTCGCGCAGCTTGCTTTCGCGCATGAGCTTGGCCATCGTGGTCTTGCGCTTGCCGCTTGAGGACATGCCTGTCGCCCCGGGTCCTAGACCGTTTGGATGTTGACGGCCTTGGGGCCCTTGTCGCCGGCCTCGGCGTCGTAGGAGACCTTCGCGCCCTCGGCAAGCGAGCGATAGCCCTCGCCGACGATCGCCGAGTGATGGGCAAACAGGTCCTTGGACTGGTCGTCGGGTGTGATGAACCCGAAGCCCTTGTCGTCGCTGAACCACTTCACTGTTCCTGTAGCCATGGTGTGTCCTCCACATTGATAGTGCTGCGAACGCGGAGATTGCTGAGCAAAGGCTACGAGCGCGGGCACTGCGTTATCGGGCTGAGCGCCCGACCTGAAGTCACCGACGGTAGCAGGCGGAGGCTCGGGGCGAGTGCGCCGGGCCCGTCTACGTTGGCCGTTGGGTCTCCCAAAAACAGACCATATTTATTAATAATAATAAGACTCAATCCCAATGTTAGGGTGTGCGCACCTGGCCGCTCCCGTCAACCGCCGAATCGAGGTTCCAGGATCCGCACATCGGTCGTCTGCACGCTCATGGCCTCGCTCGCGCTGGCGGCGCTCTCAGCGCTGCTCGGCGGCTGCGGCAAAAGCTCCCCCTCGCCGGTCGGCTCGGCGGGCTCCGGCGCAACCGCGCACGCGGCGTTCGAGGTGGTCGCCGCGGAGAACTTCTGGGGCAGCATCGCCAGCCAGCTCGCGGGCGACAGGGCGGCGGTGCAGAGCATCATCGTCAACCCCGCTACGGACCCCCACGGCTACGAAACGACGGCGCAGGACGCGCGCACGATCGCCGGCGCCGGCATGGCGATCGTCAACGGGATCGGCTACGACAACTGGATGACCGACGATCTCGGCGCCAGCCCTTCCAGCGGGCGCGTGGTGCTCGACGTCGGCGACCTGCTCGGGCTCGAGCCGGGCGACAACGCCCATCAGTGGTACTCGCCGAGCAGCGTCTACCGGGTGATCGACGCGATCGTCGCCGACTACGACAAGCTGGACCCCACCGACAGCGCCTACTTCGCCCAGCGCAAGCGGGCCTTCGAGACACAGGGACTCGCCCGCTACAACCAGCTGCGCCAGGCGATCCGCACCCGCTACAAGGGCGTCGCCGTCGGCTACAGCGAGAGCATCTTCCAACCGCTGGGCGAAGACCTTGGGCTGAAGCTGCTGACGCCCCGTCGCTTCGCCGAGGCGATCGCCGAGGGCACCGACGTGACCGCGCAGGACAAGCAGACGGTCGACCGACAGGCCCAAGATCGCGAGATCGAGGTGTGGGTCTACAACAGCCAGAACGTGACGCCGGACGTGCAGCGCGTCACCTCCATCGCCAAGGCCCGCCACGTGCCCATCGTCACGGTGACCGAGACGCTCTCGCCGGCGTCAGACAGCTTCCAGCAATGGCAGGTGGCCGAGCTGCAAGGTCTCGCCGCTGCGCTGCACCGCGCCACCGGCAGATGAGCCGGGCGCAAGCCGCCCGCGGTCGTGCTGGACATCGCCGCAGCCGGAGTACAGGGTCGACTCCGCCTGGGCCAGCTTCGCCGGCTAGGGCTGAGCGCCGTCGTAGGCTTGGGCGCATGTCGGGCGCCATCGAGGACCGCAACCGCCGCATGCTGCGGACCCGCGACACGATGGACCGGGCGTTCGCGCAGCCGCTGGACGTGCCGGCGCTGGCGCGCGTCGCGCACGTCTCGCCGGCGCACTTCAGCCGCCAGTTCCGCGCGACGTTCGGCGAGACGCCGCACCGCTACCTGCAGCGCCGCCGCGTGGAGCGTGCGATGGAGCTGCTGCGCGAAACCGACCGCCCGGTGACGGAGATCTGCTTGGACGTCGGCTTCAACAGCCTGGGCACGTTCAGCCGCACGTTTCGCAGCATCGTCGGCGAGCCTCCCTCTGCCTACCGCGAGCGCTTCGCCGCCGGCGGCGCCGCCCTGCGCGTGCCCGCCTGCTGGGCGATGGCGTGGACGCGCCCGGCCGGTTAGAGAGAGCAGATTCGGAGAAGCGCGCGGCGACGGCGCTGTCTAACGTGGCGGCCATGCCCAATCGAATCAGCCACACATTCACCCCTGTTCTCGACCAGGACCAGGCGCTCGACTTCTACGTCGGCACGCTGGGCATGGAGCTGAACACCGACGCCGACCTCGGCTTCATGCGCTGGCTGACCGTCAACGTGCCGGGCCAGCCCGACCGCCAGCTGCTGCTCGAGAAGCCCGGCCCGCCGGCCATGGACGACGCCACGGCCGCGGAGATCCGCGAGCTGATGGCCAAGGGCGCCGCGAGCGCCGGCATTATCTTTGCAACCGACGACTGCCGCGCCACGTACGCACGCCTGCGCGCGGCCGGCGTGGAGTTTACGCAGGAGCCCGTCGAGCGCTTCTACGGCACCGACTGCGCGCTGCGCGATCCCTTCGGAAACCCGCTGCGCTTCACCCAACCTCCGGACGGACCGATCGTCGTGCCGGT
>DATHJQ010000045.1:0-7261 GCA_035286505.1 Solirubrobacteraceae bacterium
CGGTCATCTCGGAGAGGATGAAGTTCGTCGTACCGTTGACGATGCCGTGGATGCGCTCGATCGGCGTCGCCGACAGCGATTCCTCGAGCACGCGCACGACCGGCACGGCGCCGGCCACCGCCGCCTCGAAGCGCAGCCTGACGTCGTGCTCGCGCGCCGTCTCGAACAGCTCCTCGCCATGCTGGGACAGCAGCTGCTTGTTGGCGCTGACCACATGCCTGCCGTCGCGCATCGCTCTCAGCAGGTACTCGCGCGCCGGTTCTATCCCGCCCATCACCTCGACGAGCAGGTCCGAGTCGGCGAGGATCTGCTCGAAGCTGCCGCGCGTGCGGGTGAGCACGCCGACGATCACCGGCCTGCGCCCGTTGAAGCGCTCGATCTCGCCTGCTCGCTCGTCGAGCAGCTCCGCGAAGGCCGCCCCGACCGTCCCATGGCCGAGCAGCCCCAACTTGAACGGGGCGACGACGCCCCGCCTCGCGCTAGCCGACATCGCGTGCCGTCAGGTCGTCGAAGGTGTCGCGCCTTACCACCACGCGCGCGTCGCCGCCACGGCAGAAGACCACCGGCGGACGCGGAACGCCGTTGTAGTTGTTGGCCATCGCAAAGCCATAGGCGCCGGTCGCCGGCGTGACGATCACGTCGCCCGGCTTGGGGTCGTCCAGCAGCGCATCGCGCACGATCACGTCACCCGACTCGCAGTGCTTGCCCGCCAGCCGGCACTCGGTCGCGCCGTCCAAGCGATCGGCGACGTGCGCCTCGTACAGCGACGCGTAGAGCATCGGGCGCAGGTTGTCCGACATGCCTCCGTCCACGGCCACCCAGCGCGAGACGTTCTGCTTGACGCTCTGCACCGTGTACAGCGTCACGGCCGCGTTCGCGCACAACGCGCGCCCCGGCTCGACCAGCAGGCGCCGCTGCGCGCCGCCCTCGTGCGCATGGGCCGCGCGCACGAGTGCGGCCACGTAGTCCTCGATCGCCGGCGGCGGGGGCTGCTCGCGCGTGTAGCGCACGCCGAGACCACCGCCCAGGTCCCACACCGGGAACTCGCCCAGCTTGGCGAGCTCGGCCACCTCGGCGCGAAACGGGTCCAGGCCGAGCAGCTGCGAGCCGATGTGGGCGTGCACGCCCTGCAGCGAAAGGCCGTCGGCTCGCTGCACTCGAGCGAACGCCTCACCCGCCTGCGCCAGCGAGAAGCCGAACTTCGAGTCCGCCTGGCCCGTCGAGATCTTCTCGTGCGTCTCTCCGCGCACGTCGGGCGTCACCCGCACGAGCACCTTCTGCTCGCCCGCCGCCCCCCGCGCGCCGGCCGCCAGCAGCCGCTCCAGGCGCTCGATCTCGTCGAAGTTGTCCAGCACGATCAGCTCGACTCCGCGCTGCAGCGCCATGCGCAGCTCCGTCTCGGACTTCGCGTTGCCGTGCAGCACGATCCGCTCGGGCGCAAAGCCCGCGTTCAGCGCGAGGTGCAGCTCGCCTCCCGAGGCGACGTCGCACCACAGGCCCTCCTGGGCGAACAGCTCCAGCACCGCCGTGCAGGGAAACGCCTTGGACGCGAACAGCACGCGCAGGTCCTCGTGCCCCTCGTTGCGCGCCGCCGCGGCGAACGCCCGCGCACGCGCGCGCAGGTCGTCCTCCGCGACCACATAGGCCGGCGTGCCGAACTCCGCCGCCAGCTCGAGCGCGTCGCAGCCGCCGACCTCCAGGCGGCCGCGATCGTTGATGCGGCTGCCCAGCGGGAACACGTCGGAGAGCGTCGTCTGCGTGGCCATCTGCGGATTATCGCGTGCGACGGCAAGAGGACGCGCGCGACGGGGCGGGCCGACTCAGGCCGGCGCCGGTCGCAGCGCCGAGACGCCGCCGCGGCGCGCCATCGCCGCCAGCCACAGCGACCCGACAACGATCAGCGCGATGCTCTCCAGCTGCGGCGACGTCAGGCCCGCAAACACCTCGCTGTTGCGCCTGATGAACTCGACGAGCAGACGCTCCAGCCCGCTCAGCGACAGATACAGCGCGAACACCACTCCCGGGCGCACACGGTCGCGCAGCTGCCACAGCCCGTATGCCAGCAGGCACATCGCGACCGTCTCATAGATCGGCGTCGGCTGCACTTTCACGCCGGGCGGCGTCGGCAGCGTCCCGTGCGGATAGCCCATCGCCCACGGCAGCGTCGAGTGAATCCCGTAGTCGCCGTCACCCGACACCTGGCAGCCGATGCGGCCGATCGCATAGCCGAGCGCGAGGGCGATGGCGCACGTGTCGAACATGCGCAGTTCCAGCACTCCCCGCCAGCTCATCCAGCCGATCACGCCGATCGCCCCGCCGATCGCGCCGCCGTACCACACGAGTCCCGACCCGGAGAACACGCTGCCGAGCAGGTCGTGCTTGACGCTGTCGTAGTTCTGGATCAGGTAGTAGCCACGCGCGCCCACGACACCTCCGACGAGCGCCGCGAAGGTGATCTCATACGCCCAGTCGGCCGGCCTGCCCAGCTCGCGCAGCCTGCGCGCGACGACCGCGCCGCACGCGACGAACCCCAGCGCGAACGCCACTCCGAACGTCTTGATCGAGATGCCCAGAACGTGGATCTCGGGCTTCATGGCGGCGGCTTGGCGGGCATCGTGATCCTCGCGGCACTTTAGGGCACCTGTATGTGCTTCTGCGACAATCTCGCCATGGTCGCCAAACGCCAGAGCTTCGGCAAAGACACGGGCCTGCAGGCGCGCATGCTGCTGACACTGTTCCTGCTGGGGCTGCTCTACGCGGTCTTCGTCGGCGTGCTGTTCGCCGCCGGCGCGGGCGCCGGGCTGATCGTCGTCGTCGCAGTCGTGCTGCTGCTCGTGCAGCTGTTCGCCTCGGACAAACTGGCTATGGCCTCGCTGGGGCTCAAAGAGGTCTCCCCCGAGGAGGAGCCCGAGCTGCACGGGATCATCGACCGCCTGTGCGTGCAGGCCGACCTGCCCAAACCGCGGGTATGCGTGATGGAGACCTCGATGCCCAACGCCTGCGCGATGGGCCGTTCGCAGAAGTCGGCCACCGTCTGCGCGACGCGCGGCATCCTCGACATGCTCTCCCCCGCCGAGCTGGAAGGCGTGATGGCCCACGAGCTCAGCCACGTGATCAACCGCGACGTGATGGTCATGACGCTCGCCAGCTTCTTCGCCACGCTCGCCTCGATGATCGCCCAGTTCGCCCTGTTCTTCGGCGGCGGTTACGGCTCAGACGAAGAAGGCGAGCGCGACATCATGATCGTGGTCCTCGTCTCCGTCGTCGTCTACGCCGTCTCCTTCGTGCTCCTGCGCACGCTCTCGCGCTACCGCGAGTTCGCCGCCGACCGCGGCTCGGCCGTGCTCACCGGCCGTCCCAGCGCGCTGGCCTCGGCGCTTTTGAAGATCAGCGGCACGATCGAGCGCGTGCCCAGCCAGGATCTGCGCAAAGCCGAAGGCATGAGCGCCTTCTTCATCATCCCGGCGCGCGCCAAGAAGTCACTGATGAACCTGTTCGCCGACCACCCGCCGCTCGAGCAGCGTCTCGCCGCGCTGGAGCGCCTGGAGTCCCAGCTGCAGGGCGTCGCCTAGACCGTGGGTCTACGCGACATCCTCACCGGCCGCCACCAGGTCAAGGACCCCGCGCCAGATCGACTGTTCGCGATCTCCACGGCCTACGTCGCACTGCAGTCCGAGCACCAGATCGACCCCACCGGCAGCGCGGCGATCGTCTTTCAGTCGCTGGCCACCAGCGACTTCGAATCGACGCTCAAGGACATGGAAGAAGTCGTCACCGCCACCGGCGGCGACAGCGGCACGAGCGTCTCCACCGAGGACGACAGCTTCGGCTACCGCTGGATGATCCTGCGCAAGGCGCCGGGCGCCGCCAGCGTCGAAGACCTCGCGGTCGGCATCAATGCCGTCTCCGGCTCGATCGAGACGGCCGGATACGGCGAGCGGCTGCTGTGCGCCGTCTTCGCGTTCACCGACGCGCAGAAGCGACGCGTCTACTTCATCTACAACTACAAGCGCGGCTACTGGTATCCGTTCGTGCCGGCGCCCGGCGACGCGCAGGAGCGCTCCACCGAGCGCGAGCTGCAGCTGAAGGCGCAGATCGCCACGGAAATGCCGATCGAGCCTGAACTGGAGCGCTGGTTTCCCCTCTGGGGAATACCGATCTAGTCGGGTATCAGCCCGTCGCCCGTGAACTCGTGCTCAGCCTCGGCCAGCGAAAGGTCCGGCGGCGGCAGGATCAGGTCAGAGCCCGCCAGCTCATCGTCGCCGACCCGCTCACCGTTGGCGCGCACGAAGTCCAGCAGCGCGGCGAAAGAGCTCTGAAAGGCCGCCTCGTCGTCTGACTCGACGGCCGCCACGACTGCGTTGTCGAGCTCGTTGAGAGCTGCCCGCTTCTCCTCGGCGAGACGGTACTGGTCCTCGCCGGAGATGCGCACGATCATGCCTGCCCGCTCTCGCCGGGCTGGGCGCCAGGTGCACCGGCGCCGCCCGAGGCGATCTGCGGCGCGTCGCCGCCCTCGCCCTCACCCAGTTCGCTCTTCATCTTCGCCAGCTCGTCGTCGACAGCCGGCTGGCTGGAGAGCTGCTTGAGCTGGCGGTCGATGTCGTCTTCGCCGGATCCCAGCTGCGTGATGTCGTCGAACGTGCCGGCCTCTTCGAGCACTGAGACGGCGGAGGCGCGGGCTTTCATGTTTTCGGTCTTGTCCACGGCCCGCTGCATCGCCAGCCCCACGTCGGCCATCTGCTCGCCCACGCCGGTGGCGGCCTCGGAGATGCGCACCTGCGCCTCGGCCGCCGAGTACTGCGCCTTGATGACCTCCTTCTTGGTGCGGAAGGCCTCGATCTTCGCGCGCAGCTTCTGCTCGGAGTCAGTCAGCTTTTGCTGCTGGTCTTCCAGTTCTGTGACCTGCGTGTCGAGGCCCTGCAGCTCGGTCTGCGCGACGTTCTTGCGCTCCAGCGCCGTCCTGGCGAGCTCCTCGTTCCCCGCGGACAGCGCCTGACGGGCCTGCGTGTCGAGCTTCACGACGCTCTGCTGCAGGCTCTTTTCCTGCATCTGCAGGCGCTTCTTGGCCGTTACGACGTCGGCGATTCCCTTCTTGACGTTCTGCAGCTGTTCGACCTGCTTCTGATAGCTGTAGTCCAGCGTCTCAGCGGGGTCTTCGGCGCGGTCCAGCAGTTTCGAGACCTTCGCCTTCACGACGGTTGACATGCGCCCGGTCAGACCGGCCATCTGATCCTCCTATTGCTCTCTGGGGCGGCCGATCCCGGATCGACCGGCTCGCTCAAGCCTAGCCGACCGGGAACCGCGCTCAGAGGCCGAGCGGGTGGCGGACCGTGTAACCGCTGTTGCCGATGCGCAGTGGACGCCAGCGCGGACCCTGCTGATCGGTCGGGTCGTCGGCGGCGCTGGTGTCCAGGCGCAGTCCCGCCACGTCCATGTAGGCGTGGCCGGCGTTGCCGAACACGGCAATCCAGCGACCCGCGCCGTGCGAGCCCCAGACCATGAATTCCGAGGAGTCCTCCGGCGTGGTCAGCAGGCCGCCGCCGTGCAGCGCGTAGGACACGGTGCCCGAGCAGTCGTAGCCGGGCGAGTAAAACGAGGCGTGTCCGCCGCCGAAGATGTACGGCAGCCCGATGATTTCGTTGCCAGCCCAGATCACCTTCTGGACCGATTCGGGCGCTGACATCGGGGCGGCGGCGACGCCGTTGACGTAGCGCGCCAGCGAGCCGGGCACGAGCAGCTGCGGCTTGGCGTCCGCGGCCGTCGCGGTGGCGCCGCTGACGGCGCTTCCGCCCGTGGCGTTGGTCAGCTGGGCGGCCGGGGCCGGCGCCGCGTACGGAATCACTTCGCCGGTCGTCGTCTTCTGGTAGACCGGGCCCTTGTAGGTGAGACGACGCGACTTCGCCGTGATCGGGGAGAGGTGGATGGCCGGCGCCGTGGTGGTCGGCGCGGCGGGAGCTGTGGCGCTCCCGGCGGCGGCGCCGCCGGTGGTGGCCGAGAGGGCCGGGGTGGCCGCTATGGCCAGAATCGTCATGCTGCTTAGGAACGTGCTGAGGGTTCGCACCCGCAAGACAACAACCTCTTTCGTCGGCCTCCGGGGTTAGCTGACGGGCTAGCGCTGAAAGAGCCTGCGCTTCTCACGGACACTCCGCGGGATTCGCCCCAAAACAACTTGGGTCCCCCGGTCTCTGACATCGGGTCAGGGACTCGGCGTTCTTGCCGCGGCAGGCTAGCAGAGTGCAATGACGGTTGCACCAGGTCTCCGCCGATATGCGTTTCTGCCTGCAAACACGCGGGATCTTGCCTCCGATACCCATTCGGGCGGCGCTCGGCGACTCCTGCAAGGCTCTCGCGCCAGACAGCCCGTCGGACGCCGACGCGGTCGGCGTGCAGGGCACGCCGCAGCCCGTCAGGGCGCTCCGCCACGCCCGCTAGTGTGCGCGCCATGCGCGCCCCCTCGCTTCGGCTGATCGCCGTGCTTGCGCTCGCGGGGGCGGTCCTCGCCGCGCTCCTCAGCGGCTGCGGGAAGGGAGGCGCTTCGCAGCGCTCCGGAAGCGACGCCGTCGCCCAGGCGGTGCCTGCACCCGCGGCGCAGGGGGTCGTCGGCATCTCCACGAAGAACACGACGCGCCTCGGCGGCGCCGAGCCGGCCGACGACGCGGCCGCGGTCGCGCAGGCGGTGTTCGCGGGCTTCACGCCGGCGACGCGTCCGCAGGCGGTCGTGCTGGTCGACGAACGCGATTGGCCATCGGCGCTGGCGGCGTCGGCGCTGGCAAGCGCGCCTCTGGGCGCGCCGATCCTCTACGCGGACGGCGATTCGCTGCCCGACGCCACCGTGCGGGCGCTGCGCGCGATGCGCCCGATCGGCGCGACCGCGCTCGGCGGCGCGCAGGTCGTACGCATAAGCACCTCCGCCGCGCTCCCCGACGGCCTGCGCGCGCGCTCGATCGCCAAGGGCGTCGAACCGGCGGCCACGGCGGCGGCCGTGCAGAAGCTCTTGGCCACCGTTCGCGGCGGCAGTCCGCGTCAGGTGATCGTCGTCTCCTCCGAAGCGCCGCCGGCGCTGCAGATGCCCGCAGCGGCGCTGTCGGCCGAGAGCGGCGCGCCGATCCTGCTCGTCAGCCGCAACGGCCTCCCGGCGGCCACGAGCGCGGCGCTGCGGGCGCTGCGCCGTCCGGCGATCTACGTCGTCGCGCCGACCACGCTCGGCAAAGCCGCTTACGCCGCTCTGGCGCGGTTGGGGACCGTCACGCACGTGACCGGC
>DATHJQ010000046.1:0-2475 GCA_035286505.1 Solirubrobacteraceae bacterium
CTCAATGGAGTCCTCAAACTTGTCTCGTTCCAGCCGATCGGCCAGCTGCCGGTCAGTCTCGCGCCTTCGCGCGCGCTCGTCGGGGTCCTCGATCCCAGGGCTGGTCGAGACGAGCACCAGCCGGCTGACGCGCTCGGGCGCGGCCAGCGCCACGTGCTGTGCGACGCGCCCGCCCAGCGAGTAGCCGCACAGGGCAAAGCGCGGCGGGGACCCAGCGAGCACCGCCCCTACGCATGCCTTGAACGTGATCGGCGCCCGCCCGCCCGCTGCCTCGCCATGACCTGGGAGGTCCAGCGCCAGCGGGCGATAGCGTTGCGGGTCCAGTCCTGCGATCACGCGATCCCATGCGCGCCGGGTTCCGCCGAAGCCATGCAACAAGACCAAAGTCTCCGCCACGCCGCCATCGTAGAGTCGTGAGATCGTCCGCCTCCGCCCACGCTTGCATGCTCCGACGATCTCGGCGCACCGTGATGGAAGCCGGACGATGACGAGCGCTGGCGATACGTATGTGCTGCTGCGCGCGTTCGTCGACGAGCTCGTCCGCAGCGGCATGCGCGCGGCCTGCACCTCGCCCGGGTCGCGCTCGGCGCCGCTGGCGCTGACGCTCGCGCGCGAGCCGCGCCTGCGCTGCTACTCCCACGTCGACGAGCGCTGCGCAGGCTTCTTCGCGCTCGGCTTGGCCAAGGCAAGCGGGCTGCCGGTGGCCGTGGCGTGCACGTCGGGGACCGCCGCCGCCGAGCTGCTGCCGGCCGCGATCGAGGCCTACGAGGCTCGCGTTGCGCTGTTGCTGCTGACCGCCGATCGACCGCCCGAGCTGCGCGGCAACGGCGCCGGTCAGGCGATCGACCAGCTGAAGCTTTACGGAGGCGCCGCCAAGTGGTTCTTCGAGGTCGGCACGCACGACGCCACGCCCGAGCGGCTGCGCTGGATGCGCACGCTCGCCTGCCGCGCCTACGCCACCACGCTGGAGGGACGCCCCGGCGTCGTGCATCTCAACTTCGCGTTGCGCGAGCCGCTCGTGAGCGACGAGCCGCTGGTGCAGGACACGACCGGCCGCTCCGGCGACTCGCCTTATGTACGTCGCGTCTCGGGCGCCTCCAGCAAAGATCGAGGCGCGGGGCACGAGGAACTGCACGCCGCGATATCCGACGCGCGCTGTGGCGTGATCGTCGCGGGGCGCGAGGAGCGAGGCGACCACGACTGGTCGGCCGGCAAGGCGGCGGCGGCGTTTGCCGCGGCGCTTGGATGGCCGCTTCTGGCCGATCCGCTGTCCGACGCGCGTCGCGGCCCGGCGGCCGTCGCGCACTACGACGCGCTGCTGCGCCACGACCCGTTCGCCGCCTCGGTCCGTCCCGACCTCGTGCTGCGGGTGGGCGATCTGCCCGTGTCCAAGCCGCTGCGCAGCTGGCTGTCGGATCTGACCGACGTGCCGCAGGTGGCGCTCGATCCCGAGGGCGCATGGCAGGACCCGGCCGCCGTGCTGTCGCGATCCTTTGCGCTCGATCCAGCGACGGCGCTTGGCGAACACGTCAACGGTGTCACGCCCGCCGACCCTGATTGGCTGGCACGCTGGCGCAGCGCCGACGAGCTCACCGCCGAGGCGATCCTCGGCGCGCTCGGCGGGCAGACGCCATCCGAGCCGAGGGTCGCGCTCGAGCTCGGCACGCTGCTGCCGCAAGGCGCGACGCTGTTCGTCGCCTCCTCCATGCCCGTGCGCGAGATAGAGACGTTCTGGCCCGTGCGCGACGACCCGCCGCGTGTGCTCTGCAACCGCGGCGCCAACGGCATCGACGGGACCGTCTCAAGCGCCTTCGGCGCCGCCGCCGCAGAGAACGGCCCGGTCGTGCTGCTGATCGGCGACGTCGCACTGGCGCACGACATCGGCGGGCTGCTCGCCGCCCGGCGCCTCGGCCTGAAGCTGACGATCGTGCTGCTCGACAACGGCGGCGGCGGCATCTTCGACTTCCTGCCCATCGCGGGCGCCGCGATGGCGCGCGAGACGCATCCCCTGCAGGAATACGAGGGGGACATCTACACCCGCCACATCGCAACGCCGACCGGGCTGGACTTCGGAGGCGCCGCGGGCCTGTACGGACTCTCGCACGAGCGCGCCGAGGACGTTCCCCAGTTCCGTTCCGCGCTGGAGCGAGCGCTCGCTCGCGAGAACTCCAGCATCGTCGAAGTGCGCGGCAACCGCGACGCCAACGTGCAGCTGCATCGCCGCGTGTGGCAGGCCGTCTCGGCCGCGCTCGACTCCTGACGTCAAGGCCCCGGCTGAGCCGCTCAACGCGGTTCAGCCGGCGAGCAGCGGCAGCAGGGCCGCTAGCTTGATCTCGGTCTCTGCCAGCTCGGCCGCCGGCTGGGAGTCGCGCACGATGCCGTTGCCGGCGTAGCAGCGCGCGACCGCGCCGCGCAGCAGCGCGCAGCGCAGCGCCACGCAGAACTCGCCGTCGCCGGTGGCGTCCGCCCACCCCA
>DATHJQ010000047.1:0-3008 GCA_035286505.1 Solirubrobacteraceae bacterium
CGCGCCGGCGTGGATGTAGGACTGCACCGTCCCCTCCGTCGCCGTGCCCGCGCCTGCACCAGCCGAGGCGTCCAGTGCGGATGCTGCCGCAACACCGCCGCCCGCCGCCGAGCCCGCGCCACAGCCCCCCGAGCCCGCGCCACAGCCCCCCGAGCCTGCGCCGCAGCCGGCCGAGCCGTCACAGGCGGCGCCGGAGGGCGAGGCCGAGGCTACGCCGCCGGCGCGGAGCGCCGACGCCGATGCGCCGGCCAAGGACGACGCACCCGACAAGGACGACGGGCCCGACAAGGACGACGCGCCCACCGCTTCACCCCCAGAGACTGCGAAAGAGGCCGGCGAGCCGGCCAAGGAGGCACAGAAGCAATGAGCGCAGTGGATGTCTCGGCCAAGGACGTCAAGGCGCTTCGGGAGCGCACCGGCGCCGGCATGATGGATTGCAAGAAAGCTCTCACCGAGGCCGAGGGCGAGATCGACAAGGCGATCGAGATCCTGCGCTTGAAGCAGGGCAAGAAGATCCAGGATCTGGGCGAGCGCACGGCGACGGAGGGGACGGTGCAGTCCTACATCCACGCCGGCGCGCGCGTGGGCGTGCTGGTCGAGGTCGACTGCAACACCGACTTCGTCGCCAACAACGACGACTTCGTCGGCTTCGCGCGCGCGGTCGCAATGCAGATCGCCGCCACGCCGACCGTCAAGTACGTCAGCCGCGACGACGTTCCCGCCGAGGCGCGCGAGGCCGAGGCGCGCATCTACGAGCAGGAGGCCGCCGACAAGCCCGACAACGTGCGCGAGAAAATCGTCTCGGGCAAGCTCGACTCGTGGTTCCAGACCATCGTGCTGCTCGAGCAGGAGATGCACAATCCGGCGTACGACGGCAAGACCGTGCAGCAGCTGCGCGACGAGCTGACCGCCAAGACCGGCGAGAACGTCGTCATCCGGCGCTTCGCCCGCTTCTCCGTCGGCCAGTAAGTCCCGGGCCGCGGACAGCCGCTTATGAGGGGTGCCTGCGCGCTCGTTGATGCGTCACCAGTGCCGTCGTGACGCTTGCACCTACGGCGACCGCTTCGTCGTCGGCGCGTGCATGCCGTCTCTCCTTTCGCGCGCTGCGGTAGCCATAGTATATACGGTGTAAATACGATGGCGCACCAAGAACGAGAAGAGAGTCTCGCCCTGCACGCGGCGTAAATACCATTGCTATCGCTCGACGAGCGGACGAACCCAACCGCAGCCGGGCCGGCCCGTCCGCGGCGCTCGGTGACTGAGTAGGCTCTCGCGTCGAATGGCCGCCGCCTTCAAACGCATCCTGCTGAAGCTCTCGGGCGAGGCGCTGATGGGTTCGCTCGAGTTCGGCACCGACCCCGAGCGCGTGGCGGGCGTGGCGCGACAGGTGACCGAGGTGCGCGACCAGGGCGTCGAGGTGGCGATCGTGGTTGGTGCGGGCAACATCTTCCGCGGCATGCAGGGCGCCGCCGACGGGATGGACCGGGCGACCGCCGACTACATGGGCATGCTGGCGACCGTGCTCAACGCGCTGCCGCTGCAGGACGCGCTGGAGAAGGCCGGCACGAACACGCGCGTGCAGTCCGCGCTGGGCGTCTCAGAGGTCGCCGAGCCCTACATCCGCCGCCGCGCCATGCGCCACCTGGAGAAGGGCCGCGTGGTGATCTTCGCCGCCGGCACCGGCAACCCGTTCTTCACGACCGACACCGCCGCAGCGCTGCGCGCGGCCGAGATCCATGCGGAGATCATCCTGATGGCCAAGAACGGCGTCGAGGGCGTCTACACGGCCGACCCTGCCGTCGACGCGAACGCGCAGTTCATCCCTGAGATCACGCACATGCAAGCGCTCGAGCGGCGCCTGCGCGTGATGGACTCGACGGCGCTGGCGCTGTGCATGGAGAACGCCATGCCGCTGAACGTCTTCAACATGGACGACGACACGGCGCTCGCGCGGATAATCTCCGGCGAGCGCGTGGGCACGCTGGTAGCGACACCACAAGGAGAAGCCGATGGCCGGTGACAACCTGATCGACGAACTGCTCGATGATGCGCGCGAGCGCATGGGCAAGTCCGCCGAGTCCGCCCAGCACGAGTTCTCGACCGTGCGCACCGGGCGCGCCAGCCCGGCGCTTCTGGATCGCGTGGTCGTCGACTACTACGGCGCGATGACGCCGCTGAACCAGCTCTCGACGATCTCCGCGCCCGAAGCGCGCCTGCTCACCGTGCAGCCCTACGACAAGTCCTCGATCAAGCTGATCGAGAAGGCGATCAACGAGTCCGACGTCGGCCTGAACCCGTCCAACGACGGCAACGTGATCCGCCTGGTCGTGCCGGAGCTGACAGAGGAGCGGCGCAAGGAGCTCGTCAAGGTCGTACGCAACCTGGCCGAGGAGGGGCGCGTGGCGATTCGCAACGTGCGCCGCGACACCATGCAGCAGCTGCGCGAGCTGAAGGCCGAGGGCGAGGCCTCCTCCGACGACGAGCATCGCGCGGAGGTCGAGCTGCAGAAGCTGACCGACGGTCGCGTCGGCGATCTCGACGACGTGCTCAAGGCCAAGGAAAAAGAGATCCTCGAAGTCTGATGGCCGCCGCCGCCGACCGATCGGGGATCGGCCAACAGGCGTCGTCCAGCGACACCGCCACGACGCGCGAGTCGGGCGAGGCGCCGACCGCGACGGCTCGCTACGTGGCGATCATCACCGACGGCAACGGCCGCTGGGCGCGCGCGCACGGCGTCCCCGTCAACGAGGGCCACAGCGCCGGCGCCGACACGGTCAAGGCGCGGCTGCGCGACGCGGCCGAGTTCGGCGTGCTGGAGCTGACCGTGTACTCCTTCTCCACCGAGAACTGGTCGCGCCCGGCCGAGGAGGTCGCCGGACTGATGGAGATGTTCTCGCAGCGCATCGCCAGCGAAACGCCGGAGCTGCACGAGGAAGGAGTGCGCATGCGCTTCATCGGCCGCCGCGACGGCATCTCCGAAGAGCTCGTGCAGCGCATGCGCTGGGCCG
>DATHJQ010000048.1:0-3115 GCA_035286505.1 Solirubrobacteraceae bacterium
ATGGCGACGTCGCGTGTGAGCGTCGCCAGAAGATCATCGCGCGTGAGCTGTTTCCCGGTGGCCGCGCTGCGCAAGCGAGCGAGGCCGGCGTCGAGCACCTCCCCGCGACGCTCGACGAGGCCGTCGGTGAACGCCACTAGCGTAGAGCCGGGGGCCACGGAGACGGTCGTCTCCTCGTAGTCCAACACGCGCTCGACGCCGATCGGCACGTTCGCATCAAGGTCGAGGTAACGGCTGTCGTCGCCCTCGATGAGCAGCGGGGCCATGTGCCCGGCGCTTGCGATAGTCACCCGGCGGGCGTCCGCGTCGATCAGCGCGCACAGCATCGTCGCGAAATAGTCGTGTGATCCGCTGTTGACGAAGTCTGAGAGCTTGGTCAGCACGGCCGCAGGATGACGCTCCTCGGCTGCGTAGGCGAGGGTCGCATGACGCAGCAGCGCCATCGTCGTCGCCGCGTGCAGGCCGTGGCCCGAGACGTCACCCAAAACGAGAAGCGCGCGCCGATCGTCGATCGCCACCACGTCGTACCAGTCGCCTCCCACGTCGATGCCCGAAGCGGCAGGCAGGTAGCGAGCGCCCACGCGCAGGCCGTCGATCTCGGGCAGCGCGTCGGGCAGCAGCGCGTGCTGGAGCGTCTGGGCGATTCCGCGCTGCTCGGTGTAGAGCTGGTGATTCTCGGCGGCCACGCGGTCGAGCACGCCGGTCAGCTGCTCGGCATGCTGGCGGCGGCGAGCGAGCCGGTCGGTCATCGCCGCCGCGGCTAGTGAGATCAACGCGCCGACGATGACGATGATCCAGGGGAGGTCGGCGAAGAACGTGCCTCCCAGCGGTCCCCTCGGCGTGACCACGAGCGTGAAGGCGCTGGCGCCGAAGGGAACCACCGTCGAGGCCTGGCGACCCTCGATCGGAAACCTGTGCAGGCTGGTCACCAACAGGTTCTTCGGATTGCGCGAACGACCCAAGAACAGCGCGTAGTTGAGATCCGAGAAGGCCGAGTTGCCCGCGAGCGCCGAACGCCTGTCCTTGGGAAGCGGGTTTTCCGCGTAGACGGCGAACCGGTGCTCTCCGCCCGGTGTGCTGAAAGCGAAGCCCACACTCGGACGGGCGGAACCCAGAATGCCGGTCGTGTTCAGCAGTCGCGAGTGTCGGGCGCGAGCGAAAAGCGCACGTGCCTGGCGAGGAAGCGACGCCAGAACCGGGGCGGCGCCGACGACCACCGTCGGCGCCGGCTTGGACGCTTTCACGGGCCACAGCGAGGCCGAGGCGAACTGGCGACCCGGACCGGCGTAGGGCGCCATGAAGGCGCGGAACTTCTCGGCGTCCCCGCCCGTCGCGTCGGCCAGCGCGGCTGCAGAGGCGAGCGTCGTCTGGATGGCAGGAACCGCCGCAGTCAAGACCGAGCCGACCTGGCGAGCACGCAGACGCAGCAGGTGGCTCTCGTTGTGGTGATAGAGCGCCAGCGACGTCAGAGCAAACGCCGCGGTCACCGCCATTCCCAGCAGGAACGCCGCACCGGCCACGCGCGACGGTCTCCACCGCCAGAAGGGCCTGGCGTCCCGGCCTGCCGCCGCGCCCCGCTCCAGCGCCCGCGCAGTCGCTCCTCTTTCATCCGACGAACTGGTGTTGGCAACGCCCGCAGCGCCGCTCATTTGGCACCCCGCACAGGTTCCATGACCGTGCGAAGCCTACCCGGCTCGCGTTCGGCGCCTGATCGCCGACCGTCTGGCGAGTTGTCCTGCTGCGTCGCTTCAGGCGGAGGTCACCGGCGCAGTCTGCTCGGCGACGAACGCGGCGATCAGCTCGGCCAGGAGCTGAGGCTGGTCCTGAGGCACGAAGGCGCGGCTGTCGGCGACCTGCTCCAGGCGCGCGCCGGGGATCATCGCTGCCAGGCGCTCGGCGAAGCGCAAGGAGAACATCAGGTCGTCGGGCGCCCACGCCAGCAGCGTCGGCAGGGGGTGCTCGCCGAGGTGCCGCGCAGCGCCGAGCGTGTCGCGCTTGTCGATCGCCTTGAGCGTGGCGAGCGCGTCCGCGCGCACATCTCGTTGCAGCAGCGGCGCCAGCCAGTCGGCGGTGAGCTCGTCGGGCAGCGGCTTGTGGCTGAGCATGCCGAAGCCCAGCGGCGAGCGGCGAACGCGCGCCGAGCGCGCGGCGTTGGCCAGCAGCCAGTAGGCGCCGGGCACGTGGGCGAGCCACTGCAGCGGGCGCAGCACCGGCGGCAGGAAGTTCTCCAGGCAGTCGCAGTTGGTCAGCACGAGCGCGCGCAGTCGCTGCGGGCGCTCGCTGGCGAGGATCTGCGAGATCGCGCCGCCCGTGTCGTTGGCCACGATCGTCACGCCGCTCAGATCGAGCGCGTCGAGGAAGTCGGCGATCAGGTGGGCGATGCCACGCGGCGAGCGGTCGGCGCCGGCGTTCAGCGCCGTGCGGTGCGCGCCCAGTGGCCAGTCGGGCACGATGCAGCGGTGGTTGGCGGCCAGCGGCGGCGTGACGTCGCGCCACAGGCGCCCATCGACCAGCAGCCCGTGCACGAACACCAGCGGCTCGCCCGTTCCCTCTTCGCGGTATCTGATCGTTCCTTGCTGCAGCGCGATGCTCGTACTCATCGTCCGCGACCTCCGTTATCGTCGTTGTTGCATACAGACTGTACGAAACTAACATACATACTGCATGAATGTCAATCGACAAGCGTCGCGTTCGGCGTCGACGCGCGCGAAGCTGCTCCGCGCCGCGCGCAAGCTGTTCGCCGGCAGGGGATACGCGGCCGTCGGCACCGAGGAGATCGTGCGCCGCGCGGGCGTCACGCGCGGCGCGCTCTACCACCAGTTCGCCAGCAAGGAGGACCTCTTCCTGGCCGTCTACGAACAGGTCGAGCAGGAGCTGACCCAGCGTGTGGCGGGAACGCTCGGCGAGGTGACGAGCCCGTTCGACGCGATGCGCGCGGGCATTCGCGCCTTTCTCGAGGCCTGCCGGGCGCCGGAGGTGCAGCGAATCGTGCTGATCGACGGCCCGGCCGTGCTCGGTTGGGAGCGCTGGCGCGAGGTCGCCGAGCGCAACGGGCTGGGGCTGATCGAAGCGGTCATCGGCGCCGCGATCGAGGCCGGCGAGATCGTCGAGCTGG
>DATHJQ010000049.1:0-3031 GCA_035286505.1 Solirubrobacteraceae bacterium
ACCACCGCGCGATCGGGCGCCGCCCCCTCCTCACCGCACCGCCATCCTCGCCGCCTGCAGCGTGTTGCGCAGCAGGAAGGCGATCGTCATCGGCCCGACGCCGCCGGGCACCGGCGTGATCGCAGACGCGACCTGCGACACCGCCGCGAAGTCGACGTCGCCGACCAAACCGCTCTTGTTCTGCGCCTCCTGCGGAGTGAGCCGGCTGAGGCCGACGTCGATCACCACCGCTCCAGGCTTGACGAAGTCCGCGTCGATCAAGCGCGGCTGCCCGACCGCCGCGATCAGCACGTCCGCACGCGCGCACACTGCGGCGAGGTCGCGCGTGCGCGAGTGGCACACCGTCACCGTCGCGCTCTCGCCGAGCAGCAGTTGCGCCATCGGCTTGCCGAACAGGTTCGAGCGGCCCACGACAACGGCCTCCGCCCCTGCCAGCTGTACGCCGGTCTGCGCGAGCAGCTCCATCACGCCCAGCGGCGTGCACGGGCGCAGCCCCGGACGACCGAGCGAGAGCAGGCCGGCGTTGACCGGCGTCAGTCCGTCGACGTCCTTGTCGGGGTCGATCAGCGCCGTCAGCGTCGGGCCGTCGAGCTGCTCGGGCACCGGCAGCTGCAACAGGATCCCGCTGACGGCGTCGTCGGCGTTGAGCACCTGCAGCTCCTCGGCCACCTGGTCAAGCGACGCGCCGGCCGGCAGGCGACGGTCAAACGGCGTCATGCCCACCTCCGCACAAGCGCGCTGCTTGGCGCCGACGTACACAGCCGACGCCGGATCCGCGCCGACGAGCACCGTCGCCAGCCCCGGCACGCGGCCCAAGCGCTGCGTGAACGCCGCCACTTCCTCGCCGACGTGGGCGCGCACCTGCGCCGCAATCGCCCTGCCGTCGATGATCGTCGCGCTCACTTTGCGGATGCTACGCGCTGCGTTGGCGGGCTGGCTTCGTGGGCCTGCTTGACGCGTTCAACGGCGGCTGACCGGCGCGTACTCGGCCATCAGCTTGCGTTCAGACCCGTCGCCGGCGAAGCGCACGACGATCACGCCGCCCGGCTCGACGCCCGTCACGACGCCCTCGCCAAAGGCCGCGTGCACGACGTCCTCGCCGAGCGCGAACGCGTTGGCGACCGCCGTCTGCGCCCCGCCGGCGCTCGTCCACTCGCCGCCCGGCGAGCCGCCCAAGCCGCCCTGTCCGCGGCCGGCGACGAGCGAGCGAGCGCCGCGGCCCGCGCCGGTGACGATCGGGCCGCCAAGCCGGCCGGCGCGGAGGCGATCGGTCGGCTGCACCTCGTCGAGCAGCTCCGCCGGAATCTCTGAGAGAAAGCGGCTGCGCAGGCCGGGGGTCTGCGCGCCGAACACCGCGCGACGCATCGCATAGGACAAATAGAGTTCGCGCATCGCGCGCGTCACGCCCACGTAGAACAGCCGGCGCTCCTCCTCCAGGCCGCCTTCATCCAGCGCGCGCGAGTGCGGGAAGACCCCCTCCTCACAGCCCGCGATGAACACGACCGGGTACTCCAGGCCCTTCGCGTTGTGCACGGTCATAAGCGTCACCAGACCCTCGTCGTCTGAGCGCGCGTCGGCGTCGGCGACCAGCGAGATCTCCTGCAGGAACACGTCGAGCGTGTCGTTGTCGGGCTCGGCTGCAGCGTCGAACTCGCGCCCGACCTCCACGAGCTGCTCGAGGTTCTCGATGCGACCCTGCGCCTCGATCGTCCGCTCCGCCTCCAGCGCCTCGACGTAGCCGCTCTGCGCGAGCACCGCCTCCAGCAGGTCGCCGACGGGCACCGCGTCGCCGGCCGCCGCGGGCTGGGTCTCGCCCTGCGCCGTGCCGTCGTCCGCCGCAGTGCCCGCGAGCACGCGCAGCTCGGCCATCGTGTCCATGAAGCGGCTCAGCGCCTTGATCGCCGGGGTGCCGAGACCAGGAACCTCCTCCGGCGCCGACGCCGCCTGCCACACCGAGACGTCGGCCGCATCGGCGTGCGCGAGCACGCGCGCCAGCGACGTCTGGCCGAGACCGCGTCGCGGCGAGTTGGCGATCCGCCCGAAGCTCACCACGTCGAAGGGGTTGGCCAGGAACTGCAGGTAGGCGATCGCGTCCTTGATCTCCGCGCGCTCGTAGAACTTCGTGCCGCCGATCACCTGGTAGGCGATCTCTCGGCGCACCAGCGTGTCCTCGATGACGCGCGACATCGCGTTCGTGCGATAGAGCACCGCGATCTCCGCGCGCGACGCGCCCTCGTCGACCAGCCGCTCGATCTCGCCGACGACCATGCGCGCCTCCGCATGCTCGTCGCCGAGCGCGCGCAGGTGAACCTGCTCGCCCTGTCCCAGCTCGCTCCACAGCCGCTTGGCGATGCCGCCGCGGTTGTTGGCGATCACCGCGTTGGCCGCGCGCAAGATCGTCTCGGTCGAGCGATAGTTCTGCTCGAGCTTGACCACGCGTGCGTCGGGGAAGTCGTCTTGGAAGTCGAGGATATTCCTCACCTCGGCGCCCCGGAAGCTGTAGATCGACTGACTGTCGTCGCCGACAACCGCCAGGTTGCGATGCCCAGGAATGCTCGTGCGGTGCCCCTGCTTGGGCTCCTCGCGGCCGCTGGCCGGTTCGGGGTCACGAGCGGAGCGAGTGTCTACCGGTCCGGCAACGAGCAGCTGCAGCATGCGGTACTGGGCGTAGTTGGTGTCCTGGTACTCGTCCACGAGCACGTGGCGGAAAGCCTGCGCGTAGCGCTCGCGGACATCCTCGAACAGCTCCAGCAGGTTGACCGTGCGAAACAGCAGGTCGTCGAAGTCCATCGCGTTCGCACGGTGCAGGTCGCGCTCGTAGAGGTCATAGACGTCGGCGAGCATCTCCTCGAACGGCGAGCCGACGGCCTCGCGCAGGTCCGAGGCCGCGCGCAAACGGTTCTTGGCCGCCGAGATCTGGTTGTGGATCGCCGCCGGCGTGTAGCGCTTTGGGTCCACGCCCACGGCGTCGGCGCAGCGCTTGGTCAGCCGCCGCGCGTCGGCCTGGTCATAGATCGTGAACTGGCGCGTA
>DATHJQ010000050.1:0-3881 GCA_035286505.1 Solirubrobacteraceae bacterium
CCGGCGCCTCCGCGATGCCGGCGCGCACCCCCTCGGATTCGGGCTCCTCGGGCGGACCGCCGTCGCGCACCGACAGCACGGCTGCGCCCGCGCAGGAACCCTCGGCCGTCCTTGCGGCCGGTCTCACACCGGCGCCGCCCACCGGTCCCACGGCGGACCGCGCCGAGGCGCAGCCGTCTGCTGCATCCCTCGCGGCAACGGGCGCGCGGCGCACGCACGCCGCGATTACGGCCTTCCAGCGCGCCGGCGACCTGAGTTGCGAGCTGGCGGCGCTGGGCGGGGGCACGACGGACAACTGCGCCGTCGGCTGGCTCGGCGGCAAGCGCTTCATCGGTGTGGACACCGCCCGCTTCGATCCCCGGGTCGATCCGCTGGTGGCGAACACTTCCGGCGGCCCGCCCGACAACGGCCACGGCGGCGCCGCGGCCGGGGGCGCTCCGATCAGCCCGGCCCCTGGACCGGCTCCAAGCGGAGCCTCGGGAGCAGCCGTGGGCGGATCTTCGGGCATCGCCCCCTCGGCCTTCCTCTCGCTCGCGGGGCTGCTTCTCCTGGCCGCGCCGCGCGCGCTGCGTCGCCTTCGCCTCTTCTGCCGGCCATGGCTGCCGGCTTTCTTCGTCCTGATTCCTGAGCGCCCGGGCTAGCTCCTCCCGGTCGCTCCACCCGGCGTCGATCGTCGATCCGCGCCGTTTCAAGTCGTCACAAGGTCTTCTGGAAGGAGCTGTAGTTCATGAAACGCCATCACACAGCGATGGCCGCGAGTGTCGATGAACACTCAGACGGCGCGGTCGCAGCCGTCGCAGATCAACCGCAGCAGCGCATATCGGGCGAGGCCGGATGGACCAGGCCCGTGCTCACTCGAGCGGGTTTCCCGCCCGCCGGCGTGGCCGCCCGTGAGCACACGCTGATCCTGATAGGCGAGCTGGACAGCGGCTCGGCGCACGAGCTCGAAGAGGAGATCGAGCGTCTGTGCGAAGAACGCGTATCCAGCATCAGGCTGGACCTGCGCCAGCTGACGTATATCGACCAGGTGGGGGTCGCGGTGATCGCGTTCCGCTGTCGCCTTTGCCAACGGCGCGGCTACGAGTTCGCGCTGATCCCCGGCAGGCGCAGGATCCAGCGCGTGTTCGAGCAGGCCGGTATCGCGAGCCTGCTGCCGTTCCACGAGGACGAAGTCGCGTCCGCTGCGCCGCAGACGGCCGCCGCGCACGTTCGCCCGCAGACGGGGGACGCTGCGCCGGCTCGCCTGCAGAGAGACGCGCCGGCGAACAGCCGCGCGCGCGCGCTGGCCATGCGTCATGGCGCGCAGAGCGAGCGTGGGCGGTGAGCGGCCAGACGCCGCCTCGGGGTTCGCCGAGCCCCGAGCGGCTGCGTGCGCCGGGCTCGCGCCCGGCGCGTCACCGCTGCGCCAGCCGGTATACGGGGCCGTCCAGTGACGCGATGTAGATGCGGCCCTTCGCGTCCTGGCCGAACGACGACAGCGAGGTCATTTCCAGACCGGTTTCGCGCAGGCCCGTCGTCCTCGCGCGTGTGAGCTTCACCGACTCGATCTTCGCCCGGCAGTAGTCGCCGAACAGGTAGCGCCCGTAGAGAGTCGGCAGCGACCTGTCGCGGACGACGTATCCGCCGATGATCGCGCAGTAGCCATCGCTGTGCGCGGCCGTCAGGACCGGAGACACCGCGCCGGGCGCCCGACCGGCCCTGAAACGGCCATCCCCATCCCACACGCTCCACCCGTAGTTGGCCCCGGAGCCCGTCCCGGCAGGCACGAAGTCGAGCTCCTCCTCGCGATCCTGCCCGACGTCGCCGACGATCATGCTGCCTGTCGCCCGATCGAAGGAGAAGCGCCACGGGTTGCGCAGGCCATAGGCCCAGATCTCCGGGCGCCTGCCCGCTCGGCCGGCGAACGGATTGCCCGCGGGGATCGTGTAGCCGCCGGCGGCGGTCGGCGCGATCCGCAGGATCTTCGCCAGCAGCGTGTCCGTGTTCTGTCCGTTGCCGCTCGGATCGTTCTCGCTGCCCCCGTCGCCCACGCCGACGTACAGATCGCCTTCGCGCCCGAACGCGAGCTGGCCGCCGTTGTGGTTGTCGTATGCATGGTGGTCGATCGTCAGCAGCGTGTGCGCGCTGGCCGGCGCCGCGACGTTGGCGTTGCTCGGCGCGCGGCGGTACTGCGCGATCCTGATGTTGTTGTCGGCCGTCGTGTAGTCGACGTAGAACAGGCCGGTCCTCGCGTAGTCGGGGGGAAACGCGATGCCGAGCAGCCCCTGCTCGCTGCCCTGCGCATTGACCGACCCGGCGATGTCCAGGAACGGGCGGCGCTGCTTGCGGCCCTGGCGCAGCAGCATCACCTGACCCGAGCGCTGCAGCACGAAGATCCTGCCGGGGTCGCCGGGAGCGCCCGTGACATACGTCGGTTCGCTGAAGTCGCCCAGGCGCACCAAGCGCAGGCTCTGGCCCGTGGTCGTCGCACGCGCCGTCACGACCGGACGCGCCGCTTCGCCCGCGCCGCACGCCGCCAGCGCCAGCGTCGTGAGCACAACGGTCACCGAGAGCGCGCGTCTTCGCACGCCGCAATCCTCGCACGCCTCACTCCATGCGTGCGACGGGTGCACGACGCTGCTCGGTGCGGGCGAGACACGCAAGCCTTGCCGCGAGCGACGCCGCAGGACCGCCGCGGCGCCGTCGTCGTAGCCTGGTGGCATGCCCGAGCGTGCGCGCCACAGGATCGTTGTCGTCGGTGGCGGCTTCGCGGGCCTGCAGGCCGCGCTGAAGCTCGCCCGGGGCCCGTTCGATGTCACGCTCGTCGACCGGCGAAACTTCCACCTGTTTCAGCCGCTGGCCTATCAGGTGGCCACGGGCGCGCTTTCGCCCAGCGAGATCTGTTACCCGCTGCGCACGATCTTCCGGCGCCGGCGCAACGTCGCGGTGGTGCTCGCCGAAGTCGCCGGCTTCGACCTGACGGCGCGCCGCGTGCAGCTGCGCCCCGTGGCCGATGGCGTCCCCGCGCCGGGCGCCCTTGACTACGACAGCCTGATCGTCGCCGGCGGATCGCGCTACTCCTACTTCGGACACGACGCCTGGCATGCTCACGCGCCGGAGCTGAAGTCGCTGGAGGGCGCGCTGGACATCCGCAGTCGCATCCTCACGGCGCTGGAGGCGGCCGAGTGGGAGCCCGATCCCGAGCGGCGGCGGGCGTGGCTGACGTTCGTCGTCGTCGGCGCCGGGCCGACCGGCGTGGAGATGGCCGGCCAGATCGCGGAGATCGCGCGCGACAGCGTTCGCGACTTTCGTCGCGCCGACACGACCACCGCACGGGTACTGCTCGTCGAGGTCGCCGATCGGGTGCTGACCGGCTTTCCGCCGTCGCTCAGCGCCAGCGCCGCGCGGGCGCTTGCCAAGCTCGGCGTGACGCCGCTGCTGACACATACGGTTACCCACATCGACGGCGAAGGCGTGACGACCAGCAGCCCGGCCGGCCAGCCCACGCACTACGGCGCGCGGACCGTCGTGTGGGCGGCCGGCGTTGCGCCGTCGGGCCTCGCGCGCGCGCTGGCCGAGGCCGGCGCGGGCGAGCTCGATCGCGCGGGTCGCCTGATCGTCGAGCAGGACCTCACGCTGAGCGGGCACCCCGAGGTCTTCGCGCTGGGCGACATGATCGCGATCCGCAAGGCGGGCGAGGTGCAGGCGCTTCCCGGGCTCGCCCCGGTGGCCATGCAGCAGGGTCGCCACGCCGCCCGCTCGATCCGCGGCGGGCTGTCGGGCAGGCCGCACAAGCCCTTTCACTACAACGACAAGGGCAACCTCGCGACGATTGGGCGGGCGCGCGCCGTCGCCGACATCAAAGGCCTTCACCTCAGCGGCCCGCTCGCCTGGATGACCTG
>DATHJQ010000051.1:0-3530 GCA_035286505.1 Solirubrobacteraceae bacterium
CGCGAAGTCGGAGAGCTCAACGACGGCTGGGCGGTCAGCGTTGTGACCGTGGGCGAGCTCGAGGCGGGTGTCCTGATCGCCGGCGACGACTCGACACGCGCACGCCGCGTTGCGCTGTTGGCGGCCGTGCTCGCGGAAGCACCGGCACTCCCCGTCGACCGTCACATCGCCGCCTGCTACGGCGAGCTTCGCGCGAGCGCCGGCCGACGGCCCAATAACGACCTATGGATCGCCGCGACCGCGCTGGCGCACGACTTGACGCTCATCACAGCCGACGAGCAGCAAGCCTCGCTGCCGCTCGTGCGATCGGCGCTGGTCGGCGCTTGAGCGTCGTCCTCCGGCTCGCGAGGCGCTGATCAGATGCCGAGCTGCTCGTGTACCAGCCGCGTGACCTCCGTGCCGTCCGCGCGACCTTTGGTCTCGCGCATCACCGCGCCGACGATCGGACCGATTGCCTTCTCGTTGCCGCCGCGCACGCGCTCCGCCGCATCGGCGTTCGCGGCCAGCGCCGCCGCGACGATCGCGCCCAGCTCATCGCCACCGCCGATCGCCGCCAAGCCCTCTGACTCGACGATCGCCGCCGGCTCGCCGCCCTCGGCCACGAGCTTGTCCAGCACCTGGCGTCCAGCCCCGACGCTGACCTTCTTCTCGGCGACGAGGCCGACGAGCGCCGCCAGCGCTGCCGGCTGCACGCGCGAGCTCGACGGATCCTCGCCGTCGCCGAGCCGCGCCACGAGGTCGCCGGCGATCCAGTTTGCCAGCGCCTGCGCCGGTGCAGGCGCGTCGACCGGCGCCGCCAGCGCCGCCTCGAAGTAGTCGCCCAGCTCGCTGCGAAAGGCGAGCAGCTGCGCGCTGTCGGCGCTCAGCGACAGCTCGCGCTCGTAGCGCTCGGCGCGCTGCGCCGGCAGCTCGGACATCGCCTCGCGCGCCGCCTGCAGCATCGTCTGGTCGATCGCCACGGGCAGCAGGTCAGGCTCGGGGAAGTAGCGATAGTCGTGCGCCTCCTCCTTGGAGCGCAGCGACGTGATCGCGCCTGAGGCCGGATCGAAGTGCAGCGTCTCCTGCACGACCGCCTCTCCCGCCGCGATGAGCTTTTCCTGGCGATCGATCTCGGCGTCGATGCCGCGCTCGATGAAGCGAAACGAGTTCATGTTCTTCAGCTCCGTCTTCACTCCCAGCGTGTCGCTGCCGGCTGGGCGCAGCGAGATGTTCGCGTCGCAGCGCAGCGAGCCCTCCTCCATGTTCACGTCGCTGACGCCCAGCTGGCGCAGCGTCGCGCGCAGCAGCTTCAACCACTCGCTGGCCTGCTCCGCCGAGCGCACGTCGGGCTCGGTCACGATCTCCGCCAACGGCGTGCCGCCGCGGTTGAAGTCCACGACGCTCGCGTCCGAGCCATGAATCCGCCCGCTCGCGCCCACGTGCGTCAACTTCGCCGCGTCCTCCTCCAGGTGCACGCGATGGATGCGCACGTCGCCCAGCCGACCTCCGTGGCACAACGGCTCGTCGTACTGGGAGATCTGATAGCCCTTCGGCAGATCCGGATAAAAATAATTCTTACGATGAAAAATTGAACGAGGGGCGAGCTCGGAACCGAGCGCGAGGCCGATCATCAGGCCGTAGTGAACGGCCCGCGCGTTCGCGACGGGCAGGCTCCCGGGCAGCCCCAGGCAGATCGGGCAGGTGTGCGTGTTGGGCGGCTCGCCGAACGACAGCGCACACGCGCAGAACATCTTCGTCTGCGTCGCCAGCTGGACGTGGATCTCGAGGCCGATCACCGGCTCCAGGCGCGGCCCGGCGCCGTTCTCAGACACGCGCGCCGCTCCCATCGAAGCCAAGCGCCTGCTCGAGCGCGTAGCTGGCGTCGAGCAGCCGGTTCTCGCTGAACGCCGGGCCGGCGAGCTGCAGCCCCACCGGCAGGTCCTCGCTCAGGCCGCATGGGATCGAGATCGCGGGGACGCCGGCCAGCGACATCGGCACGGTGAAGTAGTCGCTCAGGTACATCGACCACGGGTCGGCTGTCTTCTCGCCGAGGCCGAAGGCAACGTTGGCCGAGGTCGGCGTGACGATCAAGTCGACGCTTCCGAACGCCACCTTGAAGTCCTCTGCGATCTTCGTGCGCACGCGCTGCGCGCGAGCGTAGTAGGCGTCGTAGTAGCCCGAGGACAGAGCGTAGGTACCGAGCATGATGCGTCGCTTGACCTCCTTGCCGAAGCCGTCGTGGCGCGTGCGCGTGTACATGTCGAGCAGATCATCGGCGTTTGTCGCGCGCAGGCCATAGCGCACTCCGTCGAAGCGCGCCAGGTTGGAGCTCGCCTCCGAGGGCGCCAGCACGTAGTAGGCCGAGAGCGCGTGCGGGGCGTGCGGCAGGTCGATCTCCTTCACGTCGGCGCCCAGCTCGACAGCCGCTGCGAGAGCCCGGTCGTAGGCCTCGCGCACGCCGGGCTCGAGCTTGGCCGCCTCGGCGGCGTCCGAGCGGGCATCCGCGTTGGAATGCAGTTCTCTGAGCACGCCCAGCCGCAGCCCGTCGAGGCGTTCGGCGTTGGGCAGCTCGATCTCGTGCGGGAAGTCCAGCGAGGTCGCGTCGCAGCCGTCACGCCCGACCATCTGCCGCAGCATCAGCGCAGCGTCGGTCACATCGCGCGTCAGCGGTCCGGCCTGGTCGAGCGATGAGGCAAAGGCGATCATGCCGAAACGCGAGACCGACCCGTACGTCGGTTTCAGCCCCACGATGCCGCACAGCGCCGCCGGCTGGCGGATCGAGCCGCCCGTGTCCGTGCCGAGCGCCCACGGCGCGAGGCCCGCCGCGACCGCCGCCGCGCTGCCGCCGGAGGAGCCGCCCGGCACCCGCCGACGGTCCCACGGGTTCAGCGTCGGCCCGTATGCCGAGTTCTCCGTCGAGGAGCCCATCGCGAACTCGTCCTGGTTGGTCTTCGCCAGCAACGTGGCACCCGCGCTCGTCAGCGCCTGCACCGCGCTTGCCGTGTACGGCGGCCGGTAGCCCTCGAGGATGCGCGAGCCCGACTGGCTCGGCACGCCCTTCGTGCAGAACAGATCCTTGACTGCCAGTGGGACGCCGGCGAGCGGCCCCGTCCTGGGCGTGCCCGCAACGTCCGACCAGCCGAGCCCCGCTGCGCTCGGCGTGTCCGAGACGTCCTGCGCCACCCAGGTGAAGCAGTTCAGCCCGTCGCCGTTCGCGCTCGCGTCGCCTTGTGCGCGCTCGCGGTAGAAGGCAAACAGCTCCTCCGCGCCCAGCTCGCGCTCGGCGATCGCGGCGGCCGCCTGCGCCGCCGACAGCTCCAGCAGACCGTCGCCCATGGCTAAGCCTGCGGGCTGGGCACGAGAAAACCCTCGTCGCCCGCGTCCGGAGCCTGCCCGAGCGCGACCTCGCGCGGCAGCGACGGGCGCGCGCGGTCGGGCCGCAGCGCACCGGTGACCTCCACGACGTGCGAGGTCGGCGGCACGTCGTCCAGCGACAGCTCGCCGATCTTCGCGATGTGGTCGAGCACCGCGGACAGCTCGCGTGCCATCGG
>DATHJQ010000052.1:0-3410 GCA_035286505.1 Solirubrobacteraceae bacterium
GGACGTGGCGCTCGAGGAGTCCGTGTTCGCCGCTGAGCTGAAGCTGAACGTCGTGCACGAGACCGTGCGCGCGGAGATGAACGCCGCCCGCCAGGGGACCCGTGCGAACAAGAGCCGCGGGCTCGTCTCCGGGGGGCGAGCGAAGCCGTGGCGCCAGAAGGGCACCGGCCGCGCCCGCGCCGGCTCCAGCCGCTCGCCGATCTGGACCGGCGGTGGTGTCGCCTTCGGTCCTCACCCGCGTTCCTACACGTTCAAGGTCAACCGCAAGGAGCAGCGCGCGGCGCTGCGCAGCGCGCTGTCGCTGCACGCCGAGCGCCGTTCGCTGGCCATCCTCGACGTCGGCGCCTTCGACGCGCCCAAGACCAGCCGCGCCCTGCACCTGCTCGACGACTGGGGCCAGGACGGCCCCACGCTCGTCGTGCTCGCGCCCGATCAGTCAAACGCCGCGCTGTCCTTTCGCAACCTCAAGCGCGTGGCCGTGCTGAGCGCCGCCGACGTCGGCGTGACCGACCTGCTCGCCGCGGCCTCGCTGCTCGTCTCAGAGGCCGCGCTGGCAGAGCTCACGGCGCGCGCCGGCAAGTCCGCGCGCGACGGCGCCGAGGAGGCCAAGGCCTGATGGAGCACTCGCAGGTGATCATCCGCCCGGTCGTCTCGGAGAAGAGCTACGTGCTCTCCGCGCTTCATCGCTACACCTTCCGCGTCCACCACGAAGCGCACAAGACGCAGATCCGCCAAGCGGTCGAGGCGCTGTTCGACGTGCACGTCGTCGAGGTGCGCACGTCCACCGTCAAGTCCAAGCCCAAGCGCCGCGGCACCACCACCGGGCGCACGCGCACGTGGAAGAAGGCCGTCGTGCAGGTGCGCGAGGGCGAGTCGATCCCGATCTTCCAGGGCCTAGCGGCGGTGGATAGCTAGACATGCCCATTCGCAAGCCCAAGCCCACCAGTCCCGGTATGCGCTTCGTGTCCTACTCGGACTTCGCCGAGGTGACCAAGTCAAAGCCCGAGAAGACGCTCGTCGAAGGGCTGAAGAAGAGCGGCGGGCGCAACGCGCACGGGCGCAAGACCGCGCGTCACCGCGGCGGCGGCGCCAAGCGCGCCTACCGGCGCATCGACTTCAAGCGCCGCAAGGACGGCGTCGACGCCAAGGTGGCCGCGATCGAGTACGACCCCAACCGCTCCGCCTACATCGCGCTGCTGCACTACGTCGACGGCGAGAAGCGCTACATCCTCGCGCCGCAGCGCCTGACCGTGGGCATGACCGTCGCGTCCGGCGACGCGGCGGAGGTCTCCGTGGGCAACTGCATGGCGCTGTCGCGCATGCCCGTCGGCACGGTCGTCCACAACGTCGAGCTGCAGCCCGGCCGTGGCGGGCAGATGGCGCGCTCGGCAGGCGCCGCCGTGCAGCTGATGGCCAAGGACGGCGACATGGCCACGCTGCGCCTGCCCAGCGGCGAGATGCGCATGGTGCGCGCCGAGTGCCGCGCCACCGTCGGCACGCTCGGCAACGCCGAGCACCAGAACGTCAAGATCGGCAAGGCCGGCCGCAAGCGCCACATGGGCGTGCGCCCGCAGACGCGTGGCACGGCGATGAACCCCGTCGATCACCCGCACGGCGGCGGCGAGGGCTCCACGACCGCCGGACGCCACCCCGTCACGCCATGGGGCGTGCCCACGCTCGGCTACCGCACGCGCAAGAAGAACAAGAGCTCCGACGCCTACATCGTGCGCGGCAGGCGCCGAGGGAAGGGCAAGCAGAGATGAGCCGCTCCAGCAAGAAGGGGCCGTGGGTGGAAGAGCGCCTGATGAACCGCGTCGAGGCGCTCAACGCGGCCAACAACAAGAAAATGCTGCGCACCTGGTCGCGCGCCTCGACGATCTTCCCCGAGATGGTCGGCCACACGATCGCCGTGCACGACGGCAAGAAGCACGTGCCCGTGTTCATCAGCGAGTCAATGGTCGGGCACAAGCTCGGCGAGTTCGCGCCCACGCGCATGTTCCGCGGGCACGCCGGCTCCGGAAGGGTCAGATGACCCTGAGCACGCATGGCGGCGCCGGATCGGCGTCCTCGATCGCTCGTGTGCGAAGCACACTTCGCTCACTGCGTCCTTGCCCGGCTTGCCCTGCGAGCCCAGGGGTGGAGGTGATCGCGTGAGTGCCGAGCAGGAGAAGGACGACGTGACGCCGCCGGACGCGCCCGAGGCCAAAAAACCGGCCGCGAAAAAAGCCGCTGCGAAAAAACCCGCCAAAGCGGCGGCCAAAGGCGCCGACGCCAAACCGGGCGACGGCGAGCCCGGCGAGGGCAAGAAACGCGCCGCCAAAAAACCGGCCAAAAAACCGGCAGCCACGAAAGCGCCCGTCGCCGCCGAGAAAAAAGGGCGCGCCAAAGCCGACGGCGCACGTGCTCGCCGGCGCGTCGTGCGCGCGCACGCGCGTTACGTGCGCACGTCTGCGCGCAAGGCGCGCATGGTCTGCGGACACCTGCGCGGCAAGTCCGTGCAGGAGGCGCGCGCTATCCTCGCCTTCACCTCTCGTGAGGTGGCGCGCGACTGGAGCAAGCTGCTGGAGTCGGCCGTGGCGAACGCCGAGAGCAATCACGAACTGCTCGAGGAAGACCTCGTCGTTCGCGAGGCATACGCCGACGAGGGGCCGACGATCAAGCGCTTTCGGCCGCGCGCCATGGGGCGCGCCACGCCGATACGCAAGCGCACCAGCCACCTGACGATCGCACTGACCACGGACACCGCCAAGCGCACGACCAAGAGAAACGGCTAGAGAGACAACAATGGGACAGAAGGTTCATCCAGAGGCCATGCGCGTGGGCTACATCCACGACTGGAAGTCCAACTGGTTCAGCGAACGCCACTTCGCCGAGTACCTGGCCGAGGACGTGCGCATCCGCGAGCACATCACCGACAAGCTCGCCCATGCCGGCCTGTCGAGCATCACCATCCGCAAGGACACCAACGAGCTCGAGGTCAACATCCACACCGCTCGTCCGGGCATCGTCATCGGCAAGTCCGGCAGCGAAGTCGACGCGCTGCGCCGCGACCTGCACAAGATGACCAGCAAGCAGATCAAGGTCAACATCCTCGAGATCAAGCGCCCCGAGCTCGACGCCTCGCTCGTCGCGCAGTCGATCGCCGAGCAGCTGCAGAACCGCGTCGCCTTCCGCCGCGCCATGAAGCGCGCGCTGACCAGCGCCATGCGCTCGGGCGCCAAGGGCGTCAAGGTGCAGGTCTCCGGCCGCCTCGGCGGCGCCGAGATGGCGCGCACGGAAAGCTACTCCGACGGTCGCGTGCCGCTGCACACGATGCGCGCGGACATCGACTACGGCTTCTACGAGTCGCGCACGACGTTCGGACGCATCGGCGTCAAGTGCTGGATCAACAAGGGCGAGATCATGCCCGA
>DATHJQ010000053.1:0-2003 GCA_035286505.1 Solirubrobacteraceae bacterium
GCGCGCGGCACGCGCGCGAGCGCCACGATGGCGCCTTGCGCGAGCGACAGCAGACCGATCGAAATCCAGAACGGCGGCATCTCGGCTCAACATAGTTTCTCGGCGGCGGAGTCGGGGCGGCAGGGGCTCGGCGGCGTAGGATGGACGCATACGATGAGCTCCGTGAACGCGCCGGCGACGCAGGCGCCGCCGATCCTGCACCTGTCGGCGGTCGTGGGCAGCCCGCTCAGAGACGCCGACGGCGAGCGCCTGGGCAAGGTCGAGGATCTGATCGTCCGTCTCGGCGGAGTCGGCTACCCGCCGATCACGGGGTTCCTGGTCAGCGTCGCCGGGCGAACGTCATATCTCGGCGTAGAGCGGGTGTCGGACATCGGCGCGGACGGCGTGGTGCTGCGCAAGGCCAAGGTCGACCTGCGCCGCTTCGAGCGCCGCCCCGAGGAGGTGCTGCTCAAGCGCGACCTGCTCGATCGTCAGCTGATCAACGTGCAGGGCGCGCGCCTGGTGCGCGCCAACGAGATCGAGCTCGCGCTCGTCGCCGGCTCCTGGCGCGTGGTCGGCGTCGACACCGGGCCGCGCGGCGGCCTGCGCCGCCTGCTGCCCAAGGGGTTGGGCGTGCACATCGCCACCGGCGAGTTCCTCGACTGGGCCGGCGTCGAGCCGTTCGTCGGGCACGTGCCGACCGTGCGCCTGCGCGTCCCCCATCCCAAGCTCGCCAAGCTGCACCCGGCGCAGATCGCCGACCTGGTCGAGGCGGCGTCGCGGCGCGAGGGCGAGGAGATCATCCAGGCCGTCGGCGACGACGACCGCGAGCTCGAGGCCGACGTGTTCGAGGAGCTAGACGACCACCATCAGCAGGAGTTTTTGGAGGACCGGTCCGACGCGCAGGTCGCGCAGATCCTCTCGCGCATGGCGCCCGACGACGCCGCCGACATCGTCGGCGAGCTCGAGGAGGACCGGCGCGAGCCCGTGCTGGCCTTGCTGCCCGTCAGCCACCGCGTGAAGGTTCGCGCGCTGCTCGGCTATGACCCGGCGCAGGCCGGCGGGCTGATGAGCCCAGACTACGTCGCGCTGGGCGGCTCCACGTCGGCGAGCGACGCGCTCGACGCCGTGCGCCGCTCAGAGATCGCCCCCGAGCTGCTGACGACGGTCTTCGTGACGTCCTCGGACGGATCGCTGGAGGGCAGCGTGGCGGTGACGGCGCTCGTGCGCGCCGGCCGGGACGAGCGCCTGCGGTCGCTGGTCAAGCACGAGACGCCCTGCCTGTCGCCGGACGCCGACTTCGAGGAGGTCGCGCGGCAGATGGCCGACTACAACCTGACCTCGATCCCGGTCGCCGACGAGCACCGCCTGGTGGGCGTGGTGACGGTCGACGACGTGCTCGCGGCGATGCTGCCGCGCGGCTGGCGGCGGCGTTTCGGCCTGCTCGGCGAGGACTGAATACACTGGCCGGCGTGAGCGCTGCAGGCGGACAGTTCGATGGCGGTCCGAGTACCGCCCGTCATGCGACGTATCCGGTCGGCCACACGTGGCCGACCGCGCCTGCCTGCCCGGCTTAGCTCGCGCCGCGCGCGCATGTTCGCGTTCCTTGGGCTGCTAGGCCCGGGGCTGATCGCCGCCAACGCCGGCAACGACGCCGGCGGGATCGCCACCTACTCCTCGGTCGGCGCCAAATACGGATACACGCTGCTCTGGACGATGGTCCTGATCACGATCTCGCTGGCGATCGTGCAGCGGCTCGCCGCGCGCATGGGCGTCGTCACGGGCAAGGGCCTGGCCGAGCTCGTGCGCGAGGAGTACGGCATCCGCTGGTCGGTCTTCGCCACCAGCGCCGTGCTGATCGCAAACGTCGGCATCTGCATCTCGGACTTCGTCGGCATCGGCGCGGCCGTTGGGCTGACGGTAGTGCTGGTGCAGGTGTCCGTGCCGATCGCCGCGGTGGGCATCTGGCTGATCATCGTGCGCGGCTCCTACCGCTCGGCCGAGCGCGTGTTCATCTGGTTCAC
>DATHJQ010000054.1:0-6919 GCA_035286505.1 Solirubrobacteraceae bacterium
CTTGCAACGGGGGGTGAAACTTCGTCAGCGTGGTAGTAAATAGGCATGCCCCGTTCGATCTGGACAGGCGCGATCAGCTTCGGCCTGGTCACGGTGCCGGTCAAGCTGTACAGCGCTGTCAACCGCAAGACGGTCCGCTTCCACCAGCTTTCCGGCAAGACCGGCGTGCGCATCGCGCAGAAGCGCGTGGACCCGCAGAGCGGCGACGAGGTCGCCTACGAGGACATCGTCAAGGGCTATGAGCTCTCGCCGGACCGCTATGTGGTCGTCGAGCCGGCCGAGCTGGACACGCTGCAGCCGAAGAAGACCAAGACGATCGAGATCGAGGACTTCGTCGAGCTGTCGCAGATCGACCCGATCTTCTACGACCACCCCTACTACCTCGCGCCCGGACCCGGCGGCGCCAAGCCATACCGGCTGCTGCTGGAGGCGATGGCCGAGACCGAGAAGGTGGCCGTCGCGCGTGTCGTGATTCGCTCCAAGGAGCAGCTCGTGGCGATCCGCGCGATGGGCGACGTGCTGGAGATGGCGACGATGCTGTTCGCCGACGAAGTGCTGCCGCCCGAGCGCCTGGACGAGCTGCCGGACCCGCGGGAGATCAAGACGACCAAGCGCGAGGTCGAGGTGGCGATGCAGCTGATCGGCTCGCTCGCCGGCGACTTCCAGCCGGACAAGTACCGCGACACCTACCGCGAGGACGTGCTGGCGCTGATCGAGCGCAAGGCGCAGGGCAAGGAGATCGCCGTGCAGCCCGAAGCCGAGGAGGTGCCCGAGCCCGCGCCCGACCTGATGAGCGCGCTGAAGGCGAGCCTGGAGGCCGTGCGCGAACACGGCGAGCGCGAGAGCGACGGCGCCGCCAAACCGCGCAAAGCCGCCAAGAAGGCGCCCGCCAAGAAAGCCGCCAAAGCCGGCGCGACCAAAGCGTCCGGCAAGAAACCGCCAGCCAAAAAAGCGGCCGCCAAGAAAGCGTCCGGCAAACGCGCCACCGCCAAGCGGTAGGTGTCCGGCCGCCGCGCGAGCAAGTCCGCCGCTGAGAAGCCCGCGCACGGCGCGCGCCTGAAGGAGTACCGCGCCAAACGCGACTTCGACGCGACCGCCGAGCCGAGCGGCCGCGGACGGAAGAAGCGCGAGAAGGCGCCGCGCTTCGTCGTGCACGAGCACTCGGCGACGCGCCTGCACTGGGACCTGCGCCTGGAGCGCGACGGCGTGCTCGCGTCATGGGCCCTGCCCAAGGGGCTGCCGATCGCGCCGAAGGAAAACCACCTGGCCGTGTGGACGGAGGACCACCCGCTGGAGTACGTCGACTTCCACGGCGAGATCCCCAAGGGGCAGTACGGCGCCGGCACGATGAAGATCTGGGACCACGGCACGTACGAGACGCTCAAGTGGGAGGCGCGCAAGATCGAGGTGGCGCTGCACGGCGAGCGCATGGACGCGCGTTACGCGCTGTTCCCGATTTCCTCCGAGGAGGCGCCCAAGGAGTGGATGATCCACCGCATGGACCCGCCGGCCGACGCCGCGCGCGAGCCGATGCCAGAGCACGTCAAGCCGATGCTCGCCCGGGCGGGGTCGCTGCCGCGCAGGGACGACGGCTGGACGTATGAGCTCAAGTGGGACGGCGTGCGCGCGATCGCCTACTCGACGCCCGGCGAGCTGCGACTGGAGAGTCGCAACCTGAAAGAGATCACCGGCTCCTATCCGGAGCTCGGCAGGCTGAACCGCGCGCTCAGCTCACATCAGGCGATACTCGACGGCGAGATCGTCGCCTTCGACGAGCACGGACGCCCGAGCTTCGCCGCGCTGCAGCGACGCATGCACGTGGGCTCGGCAACGCAGGCCAAGCGACTGGCCAAGGCGGCGCCGGTGACGTACATGATCTTCGACCTGCTGTGGCTGGACGGTCACTCGCTGATGGAGCTGCGCTATGAGCAGCGGCGGGAGCTGTTGGAGCAGATGGCGCTCAGCGGCGAGTCCTGGCAGACGCCCGACCACCTCCAAGGCCGCGGACGCGACGTGCTCAAGGCCACTGCCGACCAGAAGCTCGAGGGCATCGTCGCCAAGCGCCTGGACTCGCCGTATGAGCCGGGCGCGCGCACGTCGGCCTGGATCAAGATCAAGAACGTCGGCCGCCAGGAGCTCGTGATCGGCGGCTGGCTGTCGGGCGAGGGCCGGCGCGAGCGGCGCATCGGCGCGCTGCTCGTCGGCGTGCACGACGCCGACGGCGCCTTGCGCTACGCCGGACGCGTGGGCACCGGCTTCACCGACGCAGAGCTCGATCGCCTCGGCAGGCTGCTGGCTCGACTAGAGCGCGAGGACTCCCCCTTCACCGCCGGCGAGCGCCCGCCGCGCGCCGCCACCTTCGTGCAGCCCGAGCTCGTCGCCGAGATCGAGTTCGGTGAGTGGACCTCCGCCGGCATCCTCCGCCACCCTTCCTACAAGGGCCTGCGCGAGGACAAGCCCGCGAGCGAAGTCGTGCGCGAGGACCTGCCGCTGCCCGATCCGCCGAAGCGCCCCCCCGCTCAGCGCGAGCCGGGCAGATCCGCATCGGCGAAGCCCGGCTCGGGCAAACGCCGCTCCGCCCAGCATGGCTCTGCCGGCGCGAGCGGCGGCGCACGGTCCGCGAGAGATGGCCTGGACGCGCCGCTCGTGCTGCGCGAGGACGGCGCGGGCAAGGCGACGACGACGGTCGAGGGACGTGAGCTGAAGCTGTCGAACCTCGACAAGCCGCTGTATCCGCAGGCCGGCTTTGCCAAGCGGGACGTGATCGACTTCTATTCCGCCGTCGCGACGACAATCGTCGCGCACCTTACGGGCCGCGCGCTGACGGTCAAGCGCTGGCCGGACGGCGTCGACGGTAAGGCCTTCTTCCAGAAGCAGGCGCCTTCGCACAGGCCCGACTGGGTGCGGACGGTCACGCTGCCGAGCGAGAAGAAGCCGATCGACTATCTGCTGGCCGAGGACCGCGCAACGATCGTCTGGCTGGCCAACCTGGCCGCGCTCGAACTGCACGCGCCGCTCGCGCGCGCGGAGGCGCCCGAGCGCCCGACGACGCTCGTGTTCGACCTCGACCCCGGCGCGCCGGCAACGGCGATCGAGTGCTGCCGCGTCGCGCTCACGCTGCAGGGCATGTTCGAGAACCTGGGCCTGCAGAGCTTCGTCAAGACGTCCGGCAAAAAGGGCCTTCAGCTGTACGTGCCGCTGAACGATCCCGCGGTGAGCTTCGCGCAGACCAAGCCGTTCGCCAAGGCCGTCGCCGAGCTGCTGGAGGAGGCCGAGCCGGAGCTGATCGTCTCGCGCATGACCAAGACGGCGCGCCCGGGCAAGGTGCTGATCGACTGGAGCCAGAACGATCGCAACAAGACGACCGTGTGCGCCTACTCGCTGCGCGCCACCGAGCTGCCCACCGTCTCGACGCCGCTGGAATGGGACGAGGTGCGCGCGGCGCAGGACGGCGGCGACGCGAACGCGCTGCACTTCGAGGCAGCGCAGGTCTTGCAGCGGATAGCCGAGCGCGGCGACCTGTTCGCGCCGGTGCTCTCGCTCGCCCAGCGGCTTCCCGCGATCTGAGCGGCCTGGCGCTCAGTCGATCGGCGCGGTGAGCTGGCGCTCGTAGGGGCCGTGTCCGGTCAGGCACGTCGCGCCACAGCGTGCGGCGAGCGCGAGCGCGTCATCGATGCCCATGCTGGCGCCGAGGCCGTACGTGAGCCCGGCGGCGAAGGAGTCACCGCAGCCGTAGGAGTCCACTGGCGAGGTCGGCGCAGCGACCGCCTGCCAGCGCCCGCTGCGCCCGTCGCTCGCGCGATAGCTGCCGCCGCGCGCGCCGTCGGTGAGCACGACCAGCTCGGCCTCTCCCTCCGCGCGCCTGGCCGCGTCGAGCTCGATCTCATCCTTGGCGCTGAGCACCAGCGCGTCGAGCTCCACGCCGTGCCCAAGCGCGTCTCGCGCGCGCGGGTTGGCGACGAGCACGCGCGCCGCGCGCGCGGCGCGCAGCGCGTCGAGGTCGCCGGCGGTGAAGTACACGGCGTCCATCTCGGCGAGCCTCGACCAGGGCAGCGCGGCATCGGCGCCACAGGGCTGCAGGCGCTCTCCGAAAGTCGTGATCGTGCGCTCGCGGTCGTCGTCGACGAGCGTCACCGCACGGCGCGTCTGCGCCTGACGCGTGGCGTGGCTGACCTCCACGCCGAGCTCGCGCAAGCGCGCCTGCGAGCGCCGGCCGGCGTCGTCGTCGCCGAGCGCGGTGATCAGCAGCGACTCGCCGGCCAGGCGCGCGAGCTGCACCGCGACGACCGCGCCGCCGCCCGCCGGCTCCTCGAAGGGGGCCTGCGCGTGTGCCACCTCCCCCGCGCGCGGCACGTGCGAGACATGCCCGAACTGCACCCACTCGACGTGGCCGACGACCGCGACCTTCGCTGCTCTGTGCGCCACGCGCGCCAGTCTCACACACGAGTGCGGGCGTCCGCTGGCGGCCGCCTCGTGCGCGCTCGGGCTCGCCGCTCGGCATGATCTCCCGATCAGATCGTCCGACGCCCTCTCGACCCGTGATTGGAGCTTGCGATGAGCGACGTGCCCACCCCCGAGCAGATTCGCGACACGATGCCGTTCGCCGCGCTGGTGGGCGTCGAGCTGCTGCAGACGACGCCCCAGCTCGTGCGCGGGCGCCTGGAGTTCTCGCCCGAGCGCTGCACCGCCGGCGGCCTGATGCACGGCGGCGCGCTGATCGCGCTCGCCGACAGCTGCGGCGGCGTGTGCGCATTTCTGAACCTGCCCGACGGCGCCGTCGGCACGGCGACGATTGAGTCCAAGACGAACTTCCTGCGCGGCGTGCGCGACGGCGCGCTGACGGCGAGCACGCGACCGCTTCACGCGGGACGCACGATGATCGTGATCGAGACGGAGATCGCGCGCGACGACGGCGCGCTCGCCGCCAAGGTCACGCAGACGCAGGCCTTCCACTACCCGCGCGCCTGACGCACGCGGGCCCGCGCCGGGCGGCGCGCACAGCGCATAGGATGCGCCGATGCCACCGTTGCTGCTCGTGGACGAGCCCGCGCCATACGTCCGCCAGCTCACGCTGAACCGACCCGACCAGCTCAACGCGATGACCTCGGAGCTGTGCGAGGCGCTGCACGACCAGCTGCGGACGATCGGTGCCGAGCGAGCCTGCCGCGCGGTGATCGTCACCGGCGCCGGACGTGGCTTCTGCGCTGGGCTGGACCTGCACGGCTACGGCGCGGCGCCGGAGAACGACGGCAGCGACGAGCCGCGCGGCCGGCTGGCCAACCAGGAGCACATGTCGCGCCTGATCCTCGAGCTGCGCGAGCTGCCGCAGCCGGTGATCGCGGCGGTCAACGGCCCGGCGGCCGGCTTCGGACTAGCGCTGGCGCTCGGCTGCGACATCCGCTACGCGGCGGCCGAGGCGGTGTTCCGCGCGGCGTTCGTCAACATCGGCGTGTCCAACTGCGACATGGGCGTCAGCTGGCTGCTGCCTCGGCTGATCGGCGCGTCGCGCTCGCACGAGCTGATGCTGACCGGCCGCCGCGTCGACGCCGAGGAGGCGGTGCGCATCGGGCTCGTGGCCGACGTCGTCGAGCAGCCGCGGCTGCTCGAACGGGCGCTTGAGTCGGCCGAGCAGATCGCCTCGCTGGCCCCTTGGGGTATACGCCTGACCAAGCAGGGCATGTGGAGCGCGCTGGAGATCCCCTCAGAGCGCGCGGCGGTGGAGTACGAGGACCGCCAGCAGATCATGGCGACGTTCGGCCGCGCCGTGCCCGAGGCGGTCGGCGCGTTCCTGGAGAAGCGCCCGACGCAGTTCGCCGACTGACGATGAGCGACCTGTTCGACGTCTCCGGCAAGACCGCCCTCGTGACCGGCGGCTCGCGCGGCATCGGGTTGATGATCGCGCGCGGCCTGGTGGCGGCGGGAGCGCGGGTGATCGTCTCCTCGCGCAAGAGCGAGGACGTGCAGGCGGCCGCGGCGGAGCTGTCGCAGCACGGCGACTGCGCGGCGATCGCAGGAGACGTCTCGACGCCCGCGGGCGCATCGGCGCTGGCGGGGGCGACGAGTGAGCGCTTCGCCGAGCTGGACATCCTCGTCAACAACGCCGGCGCCACCTGGGGCGCACCGCTCGAGGACTTCCCGCCCGGTGGTTGGGACAAGGTCGCGCACACGAACGTCGAGGGCGTCTTCCATCTCACAGTCGCGCTGCTGCCGGCGCTGCGCGCGGCGGCCGGGCAGCGCGGGCCGGCCCGCGTGATCAACATCGGCTCGATCGACGGGCTGCGCACGCCGTCGGTCGAGAACTACAGCTACAGCGCGAGCAAGGCGGCCGTGCACATGCTCACGCGCCATCTCGCCAAGCGCCTGGCGAGCGAGCAGATCACCGTCAATGCGATCGCGCCAGGGCCGTTCGAGAGCAAAATGATGGCCTTCGCGCTCGACGACCCGGATACGCGCAAGAGCATCGAGGCTGCCGTTCCGCTCGGACGCATCGGCCGACCCGACGACGTGGCCGGCTTGGCGCTGTTCCTGGCGTCGCGCGCGGGCTCCTACCTGACGGGCGCGGTGATCCCGCTCGACGGCGGCATCACCGGCTGCAACTGAGGCTGGCGCTCAGTCGCCCAGCGGCCATGGGTTTGCGATCGCACTCGACGGCTCCTGGCGCCAGTCGGCGTAGGCCTCGGCTGGTTCATCGGTAGCCTTCGCCACGGACGCGTCGTACTTCGCGGCCACGTCGTTGACCGGGTAGTGCGCCTCGTCCCTGCGCCGCGATCCGATCATCAGCACCGCGCAGGGACCATCGCCCGCGCCCACGAAAACGTGCTCGACACCGGCGGGGCAGTGGACGAAATCCCACCGCTTCAGGCGCCGCTCCTCGCCCTCGAGGATCACGATGCACTCGCCGTGCAGCACCAAGAAGTCC
>DATHJQ010000055.1:0-4705 GCA_035286505.1 Solirubrobacteraceae bacterium
AACCCCTTCGGCGGCGCGATCGCCCTGGGCCACCCGTTCGGCATGACCGGCGCGCGCATCATGACGACGCTGCTCAACGACCTGGAGACGCTCGACAAGACCTACGGGATCGAGTCGATGTGCGCGGCGGGCGGCATGGGCATGTCGATGCTCGTGGAGCGGCTGAACTGATCGGCACCGAGCGCGGTCAGTGCGTTATCAGCGCGGGGGCATCCGCAGCGCCCCGTCAAGACGGATCGTCTCGCCGTTGAGCATGCGGTTCTCGACGATCTGACAGGCGAGCTGCGCGTACTCGCCGGGCAGGCCCAGCCGCTGGGGAAACGGAACCCCGGCGCCGAGCGCCTTGCGGGCCTCCTCGGGAAGCGCGGCGAGCAGCGGCGTGTCGAACAGGCCGGGCGCAATCGTGTTGACGCGAACGCCGTACTGCGACAGGTCGCGCGCGGTCGGCAGCGTCATACCGACGACGCCGCCCTTGGATGCGGAGTAGGCGACCTGGCCGACCTGGCCGTCGAACGCCGCGATCGAGGCGGTGTTCACGCAGACGCCCCGTTCGCCGTCGTCGAGCGGCTCATTGGCGATCATCGCCGCAGCGGAAAAGCGCAGCGCGTTGAACGTTCCGATCAGGTTGATCGCAATGATCGTCTCGAAGGGCAGCAGCGGGTGTGGGCCCTTGGAGCCGGCGATCTTCTGTGCCCAGCCGGTGCCGGCGCAGCAGATCGCGATGCGCAGGCCTCCGTCTGGCTCGGCCGCCTTGCGCACGGCGGCCTCGACCTGACCCTCCTCGCGAACGTCGCAGACGACGAACTCCTGCCCCAGCTCTCCACCAAGCGCCGCGCCCTTCTCGGCGTTGACGTCGGCGATCGTCACGGTCGCGCCGCGCTCGTGCAGCGTGCGAACCGTCGCCTCGCCCAAGCCGGAGGCGCCGCCGACGACCAGCGCTGCGCTGCCCTCGATCTTCATGGCGCGAAACCTTATCCGGCGGAAGCGCTCGCCGCGTCCGTGGCGATGCGCGAGAGCGTCAGCGCGAACAGCTCGTCGGGGTCGGTGAACCAGCGCACGAGCTCCAGCCCGGCGGCCAGCAGGTCGCCCTGCAAGCGGTCGGCGGTGAACTTCGCGCTGATCTCCGTGCGCATCTCCTCGCCGGCCTCGAAGTGCACCGGCAGGTCGAGATCGCGCACGATCGTCGTGTGCTCGCGGCGCGCGCGCAGGCGCATCTCGATCCACTCGTGCTCGGCGTCGAACAGCGCCACGTGGTCGAAATCCTCCGGCTCGAAGTCGGCGTCGAGCTCGCGGTTGAGCACGCGCAGCACGTTGCGGTTGAACTCGGCGGTGACGCCCTGCGTGTCGTCGTAGGCGGCCTGCAGGATCTGCGGGTCCTTGACCAGGTCGGTGCCCATCAGCAGGAAGTCCCGCGGGCCGAGCAGCTGGGAGATCTGGCGCAGCACGCGCCGGCGGCTGCCCGGCGGGAAGTTGCCGATCGTGCCGCCGAGGAAGGCGACGATGCGCGGGCCGACGGCTGGCGGAACCTGATCGAGATGGCGCTCGAAGTCGCCGATCACGCCGTGTACGCGCAGCCCCGGATACTCGCCCGTGAGCTCAGTGGCGCAGTCGCGCACCATGCTCTCGGTGACGTCGACGGGGATGTAGCGCTCCAGCGAGCCGGCGCCGTGCAGGGCGTCGAGCAGCACGCGTGTCTTGCTCGCCGTTCCCGATCCGAGCTCGACGAGCTCGGCGGCCACGGTGAGCGCCGCCAGCTCGTCGGCGTTGAGCTCGAGGATCGAGCGCTCGGCCCGCGTGGGGTAGTACTCGGGAAGCTCGCAGATGCGATCGAACAGCTCCGCGCCGCGGGCATCGTAGAAATGCTTGGGCGGCAGTTCCTTAAACGGCCGCGTCAGCCCGTCGAGCACGTCGTCGGCGAGCGAGCGCTCGTGCGTGCGGTCGAGGTGGGAGTCGATACGGATGTCCGCATCCAGCACGGGCTCCGGTGGGGTGAGCGGCTCCATCAGCAGGTTTCCGAGAAGCCGAACACGATCGCGATCAGCCCCGCTCGGCCGAGCCTATCGCGTTTGCGCCTGGCCTCGCGCTGGCTGCTCGTCGGCGCCGTGGGCGATGTCGCGCGCCAACCGCACGCCCGCGAAGATCTGTCGGCGCTGCGGCAGGTCCCAGTTGCGAAATCGCGGATTGGCGACACGCGCGTCGGTCGCCCACGAGCCGCCCCTGAGCACGCGGTAGTCCTCGCCGAAGAAAACCTCCGAATACTCGCGATATGGATGCGCGACGAAGCCGGGGTAGCCGTGGAAGGCGGTCTGCGTCCACTCCCACACGCGCCCGAGCTCAGCCAACGGCGCGCTCGTGGCGGCATTCTCCCACTCGGCCTCGGTGGGCAGGCGCGCGTCGTGCGCGCGAGCGAATGCATCGGCCTCGAACCAGCAGACATGCGATGCCGCAGCCAGCGGATGCCCGGCGGCGATCGCCGGATGCTGCGCTTGATCCTGCTCGCCGAGCCAGGCCCAGCCCTCCTCGGACCACAGCTCGCGGCGCTCGTAGCCGCCCTGCTCGGCGAACGCGCGCAACGCGGCGTTGCTCGCCGGTCGGCGAGCGATCTGGAAGGCGCCCGTCTGCACGCTGTGTCGCGGACGCTCGTTGTCGTATGAGAAGCCGTCGTCGGAGGCGCCCATCGCGAAAGCGCCCGGCGGCATGCCGATCCACTCCATCGCGGCCTCGCCGTCCTGCATAGGCCGGTCTGCGGCCGCGGACTCGCTCGGCGCGAGCAGGCCGGCGATTGCAAGCGCCTGGCGCATCGTCTCGCCGTGCTGCAGCTCGTGGCGGATGACCATCTCGCAGACGAGGCCGTCGCCGACGCCGCGCTCGGCGATCGTCTCGACCGTCCGCGTGCGTACGGCCTCCAGATACGCCCGCGCATCGCGTGGACCGAGCACCTCGATGTCCCCGCGGACCGCCCGCGGCGTCTCGAATGCGTCGTACAGGTCGGCGAGCTGGGGGCGCAGCAGCTCCAGTTCTCCGTGGCGGTGGGCGATCCATAGGTCCTCGTAGGCCGCGATGTGACCGAGATCCCAGACGAGGGGGCTCATCAACGGCGAATGCACCCGGCGCAGCTGCTCGTCGTCGAGATGGGCCACGAGCGCAAGCGTTCGCTCGCGGGCCGCCTCCAGCCCGTTGAGGGCCTGCACGGCATCGGCTGACAGGCGACTGCTCTTGAGCGCGTCGATGGCCATCCCTTGCGCACCCACTCTACGAACTCTCGCGCGACGTTCAGCGCTGCAGCGGCGCCGGCGCAGCGGCGTCGTCAACGATCACGCTGAGCCGCCCCCGTCGCAGCAGGCTCGCGGGCACGTGGCGGCTGGGGTCGCCGAGCATCGCGTTGACCGCATCGGCCTTGCCGGCGCCTGTGGCAAGCAGAACGCAGCGCGCAGCCGCGTGCAGGACGGGCAGCGTCAGCGTGATGCGCTCGGGGGGCGGCTTGGGCGAGTCGTGCACCCCGAGGCACAGCCGCTGCTCGTCGGCGTCGAGCGTCGGCGCGCCTGGAAACAGAGATGCGACATGTCCGTCCGGACCGATGCCAAGCACGATCACGTCGAGCGCCGGCGGCCGAGCAGACCCGTCGTCGCCTGCCGGTTGCGCGGGCGCGTGCTGGCGCAGCTCGCTCGCATAGGCGATCGCCCCCTCCTCGGGTCCCAGCTCGCCGAGCATGCGATGGATGCTCTGCGGCGCAAGTCCCTGGGCGGTGTCGATCAGCGTCCGCCTGGCCAGGAGGAAGTTGCTCTGCTCGTCCTGCGGTCCAACGCAGCGCTCGTCCGCGAACCACAGCTCGATGCCCGTCCAGTCTGAGAGCTCGGACGCAAGCAGCTCGTACGAGCGCGCCGGCGTGCTGCCGCCGCTCAGTGCCAGATGCGCCGAGCCGCGCTCGCGGCGCGCCCCGTGCAGGCGCCGCGCGATCTCAGTGGCGGCGCGCCTGGCGGCGGCCTCGGCGTCGGCGCAGGTCGTCAGGCTGGTCACGCGGGCGCTGTCTCCGGAAGCATCTGCTGCGTCGCGGCCAGCGCCGCTCCGTAGGTCGGATCGCGCAGCAGCGCCTGCCTGATGCCCTCGCCAAGGATCCCGCCCTCACCACGCGAGGCGCCGAGCAGCGTCCATGTGCGCTCGCTTCCGCCGGGATCGCGCCTGCGGGCGCGCAACCCGCCGGGCTCGCGGTCGAGCCTCACGCGCAGGCCGGCGGCGCTGCCCAGCTCGACGCCGGCCAGCCCCGGCACCTGCAGCTCGGGCGCCGGCTCGAGCGCCAGCCTGACTTCGCCGCCGGTTGCCCGCGCGCCGGCGCACAGCATCCCGTCGCTGTCCTCGGCGGCGACCTCAGAGCGAGCAAGCGACCAACCCAGTCGCGATGCCAGCCAGCCGACCAGCAGCATCGCAGCCACCCGCGAGTCGGGGTGATGGCGCACCGTCACGCCGTTCAGGTCGTGCAGTTCGCGGCGCATCGGCGCTGGGTCGAAGACAGTTGCCACGCGCTCGCGCCAGGGCGTCGAGCGCAGCCACGCGAGGTCGACCACGTAGACGTGGCGGGAGAGCGCGCAGGCGCGGTCGATCGCCGCGCGCTGTCCGACCTGCGAGCGATCGGGCTCCTCGATCGAGTCCAGCAGTGTGGCCTGGGCGAGGCTCAGCAGGGCGTCGACGGCCTCGGCGTGTCCGTGAG
>DATHJQ010000056.1:0-5509 GCA_035286505.1 Solirubrobacteraceae bacterium
GCACGAGGAGGCCGCCGAGCACGCCGACTCCGTCGGCTTCGCAATGCCGGTCGTGGACCTCTCGATCGACAGTCCCGACGCAGCAACCGGCGTCGGCGAGCTGCTCGTGCGCGGGCCCAACGTCGTGCAGGGCTACTGGAACAAGCCCGACGCGACCGCCGCCACGTTCGCCGCCGGCTGGCTGCACACGGGCGACCTGGCCCGCATCGACGCCGACGGCCTGCTCTACATCGTCGACCGCAAGAAGGACATGATCAACCGCGGCGGCGAGAACGTCTACTGCATCGAGGTCGAGAACGCGCTCGCGGGCGCACCGGGAGTCGGCGAGGCCGCCGCCGTCGGCGTGCCCGACGAGATGATGGGCGAGAAGGTCGGCGCGGCCATCGTGCCGGCGGCCGGTGGCGAGCTCGACGTCGCCGCTGTCGTTGCGCACTGTAGCAAGCGCCTGGCCGACTTCAAGGTCCCGCAGTACGTCGCCGTGCTGTCAGAGGCACTGCCGCGCAACCCCGGCGGCAAGGTGCTCAAGGCGCAGCTGCGCGACCAGACCGACTGGGGACAGCCGCTCCGCTAGCCACGCCACGCCAACGGGAGGAGACGTACATGTCAGAGGTGCAGACCGTGCAGGGCGCGATCGACGAGGACGAGCTGGGCTTGACGCTCGTGCACGAGCACGTGCGCTTTCGCGACGAGGCCGTCGCCGAGCAATGGCCGGGGCGCTACGACGAGCAGCTCGAGCTCGACGCCGCGCTGCTGGCCGTCAACGACGCCAAGGATCGCGGCGTGCGCACGATCGTCGACCCCACGGCCATGTTCGGCGGGCGCGACGTGCGCTTCTGCAAGCGCGTCGCCGACGAGACCGGCGTGCGCATCGTCGCCTGCACGGGCATCTACAGCTATGACTACCTGCCGCACTACTTCGAGAACCGCGACATCGACGTGATGGCCGACCACTTCGTCGAGGACATCGAAATCGGTGTGCAGGGAACGGACATCCGCGCGGCGTTTTTGAAGTGCGCTGCCGACGCCGCCGGCGTCACCGAGCACGTCGAGAAGATCCACCGCGCCGTCGCCCGCGCGAGCTTGCAGACCGGAGCGCCGATCATGGCCCACTCGATGCCCGCCGTCGCCACCGGGCCGCGCCAGGTCGAGATCTTCGCCGAGGAGGGCGTCGACATGGCCAAGGTGCAGATCGCCCACTGCGGCGACACCGACGACGTCGAGTACATCCAGGGCCTGATCGACAATGGCGTCTACGTGGGACTCGACCGCTACGGCCTTGAGATGTACCTGCCGATCGACAAGCGAAACGCGACCGCCGCCGAGCTCCTGCGCCGCGGCCACGCCGAGCGGCTGATGATCTCCCAGGACTTCTGCGCCACGATCGACTGGTTCCCGCCCGAGGCCGCCGAGGTCTTCGAAGGCCAGGGCGCCATCCGCAACTGGTCGATGACGCTCGTCTTCGACGAGGTCGTGCCGGCGCTGCGCGAGCTCGGCGCGATGGACGACGCGTCCTTCGACACCGTCTTCGTGCAGAACCCCAGGCGATGGCTGACCGCGTGAGGCCCGACTGCGCCAGGCCCGACCGCGCCAGGTCTGACGCGCGGTCGGCCCCCGGGCCCGCGCCCGTCGCGACGCTGCCGGCGCAGTTCGACGAGTGGCAAATCGAGCTGCACGGCCGGCGTGTGATCTACCGCGTGGCCGGCGAGGGGCCGCCGATCGTGCTGATTCACGGCATGCTCAACTCCTCTAGCCACTGGCGTTCGGTGGCGCTCAACCTGGCGAGCGAGTACACGGTGATCGCCCCCGACCTGATCGGCCACGGCGACTCTGCGGCGCCACGCGGCGACTACTCACTTGGCGCGCACGCGGCGAGCATCCGCGACCTGCTCGCCGCGATCGGCATCGACCGCGCGACGATCGTCGGGCACTCGCTCGGCGGCGGCGTGGCGATGCAGTTCTTCTACCAGTTCCCCCAGCGCGTCGAGCGCCTGGCGCTGATCTCCAGCGGCGGCCTCGGGCGCGAGGTCACGCCGTCGCTGCGCACGGCCGCGCTGCCCGGCGTCTCGCCGCTGCTCGCGCTGACGATCCGCCCTCGCCTGGTCGGCGCGCTCGCCACCGCCGGCGCGCGCCTGCGCGAACGTGGGGTCGGCGCCGGCGTCTACCTGCAGGCCGCCGCGCGCGCGCTTCGCCCGCTGCAGAGCGCTGGCGCGCGCCAGGCCTTCCTGCACACGCTGCGCGCCGTCATCGACGTGCACGGCCAGCGCGTCAGCGCGACCGATCGCCTGTACCTGCTGGAATCCCTGCCGACGATGGTCGTGTGGGGCGAGCGCGACCACACGATCCCGCTCGCGCACGGCCGCGCCGCGCACGAGGCGATCCCGCAGAGCCGCTTCGCCACGCTCGCCGATGCCGCGCACTTCCCGCACCTCGAAGACCCCGATGGGCTCTCGACGCTGTTGCGCCAGTTCATGCGCGAGACCATTCCCGGGCGCATCGAGGACGGCGATTGGGGCGCGATCCTGGCGAGGCGCTCGCCGCCGTCGCGACGCCAGGACGACGCGGCCGCCTAGCGGTCAGGCGCGACCTCGGCCGCTGGTCGAGCCGGCCTGCGCTCGGGCGCGGATGGTCGTCCGTGCAGGCGCCGCTAACGTGAGCGTGATGATGATGACTACCGAGCCGATGATCACGCGCGGAGCGCACTACACGGCGCTGCTCGAGATGATCGACCGCCAAGGCGCCGCAAAGCTGCACGCCGGCGAGCGCGAACAGCTGCTCGAGGCAGCCGACGCGCTGCTGTTCGGCGAGGCCGAAAGCGAGCAGCGCGTGCGCTCGGCCGAGGCTCTGATCGAGTCGCTGGAGACCAGCGAGCGGCTGCCCGCGGAGACCTGCGATCAGATGCGCGAGCACCTGTACGGCTGCGACGGCCCCAGCGAGCCGCGCTGAACGCAGGCGTCGGCGCGCCGCAGAGCTCCATTGCCACCCTGGAGCGCCGGACGCCTGGCGGGCTCGAAGCATGATTAGAGCCCGAGCGTTGCGGGTAGCACGAGCCCGTGCGCAGGGGAGGAGGGAGGAGGAGATCGAGGACGTGCACGCGGGGGCGCTGATCGCCGCAGCCGTGACGATGGCGCTCGCGCTGCCGGCCCGGGCTTCGGCCGCGCCGCCCACGGCGTTCGACCCGCTCGTCGAGGCGCAGAACTTCTCGATCACCCAGCAACGCCAGGCGATCTATGACGCGCCCGAATACCAGGCGCAGCTGGCCGCCGACAGCGCCAGCAGCCTGACCGAAGCGCTGACCACGCAGGCCGCCGATCCGGGTCGCTTCTTCACGAACAACCTCTGCTGGAACCGCGGCAACGGCTGCGCCGGTGACATCCGCCTCAACGACTGGGTCGCTGACGGCGATGGCATCTCCGTCCCCGTGCTGTTCACGGCTCGCGACGGCGCGACGTTGTCGGGACGAGTCTGGGCGACCGTCGCGGGGCCCGTCAAACGCCCCGGCGTCGTGATCACCAATGGCTCGGTGCAGGCGGACGAACAGATGTACTGGTATGCGGCGCAGACGCTGGCCAAGGACGGCTACGTCGTGCTCACGTTCGACCCGCAGGGGCAGGGCCAGAGCGACACGCTCGGCCAGGCGCCCGACGAACAGGAGGGGGTCCCGGCGCAAAGCGACGGTCGTCCGTTCTACGACGGCACCGAGGACGCGCTGGACTTTTTCCTCTCGACGGCCAAGCATCCCTACGAGCCGGTGCCCAGCTGTGAAACCGGCACGAGCCATGCCGTCAAGCAAGACGAACGCGTCGCGCAGGGACTCGACGCCGCCTACAACCCCTATTGGAAACTCGTCAAGCCGTCGCAGATCGGCCTCGCCGGGCACTCCTACGGCGCGGCCGGCGTCTCCTACATCGCCCAATGGGACCCGCGCGTACAGGCCGTCGTCGCCTGGGACAACCTCGGCGGACCGGGCCCCGAAGCCGGCTCGATCCCCAGCCAGCAGGGCGGATCGCCGCCGCGGTCGAGCACGATCGGCGAGAAGCCGTGCCCGGCCGACCCGTCACAGCGCACGACCGTGCCGATCAGCAAGCCCGGCCTGGGTATCTCTGCCGACTACGGGCTGCCGCCGCTGCCCAACACCGCGCTGCCGGAACCTCTGGCCAAGTCCAGCGAGTCGCTCGCCTACAGCCAGGCTGGAGTCGACAGCGGCGAGGTGATCGTCCGCGGCGGCTCGCACCTGGAGTTCAGCTTCATTCCCAACCAGGCGTTCGGCGCCTCGCTGCGCGGCGCCGACGAGGTCGCCTGGTACACGTCGGCGTGGTTTGACAAGTACGTCAAGCACCAGGGCTCGGCCGACAAGCGACTGCTGAGCAACCGCTGGCGCGAAGACCCGGCCGAGGCCGCCGTCGATCCCAACCACGACGGCAACGCCTTCTCCTTCTACTACCTTTCGCGCCTGGACATACACCTGCGCAGCGGCGAAGCGTGGGATTGCGCGGACCTGCGCGAAGGCTGCGCTGGAATGGTCGCGACCAGGCGCGACCGTTACCCCGGCGAATACTCCTACCTGGGCATCGACACCAGCGCCGACGCCAGCAGCGGGCCGGGCGCCGGGCTGCCCTCGCGCTAGCTGCGGAAGCTCGCCTCTCGCTAGGATTCCACGGCCTCGTGGGATTTCGGGGGCGAGCAGGCGAACGGGGAGGGGCGGATGTCGCTGCAGGTCGTTGGAGCTGGCGTGGGACGGACGGGCACGGCCTCGCTGAAGCTGGCGCTCGAGCAGCTGCTCGGAGGTCGCTGCCATCACATGTTCGAGATGGTCGCGGCGGACCCAGCTCAGGTGTCGTCGTGGATGGACGCGATGGATGGCCGCGACGTCGATTGGCAGGAGCTGTTGAGCGGCTATGTCGCCCAGGTCGACTGGCCGGGGGCCTCGTTTTGGCCGGAGCTGTCGGCCGCGAATCCGGATGCGCTCGTGTTGCTCTCCACGCGCGACGCAGAGGCGTGGTACCGCAGTGCCTCCAACACGATCTTCAACGTCTTCGACCGCCCGCCGCCCGGGCGCGAGCAGTGGTTCGAGGCGGTTCGCAAGATGTTCAGGCAGCGCTTCTCCGACGACCTGCATAACCCCACCGCGATGATGGACGCGTTCGAGCGGCACAATGCCCGGGTGCGCGCAGGCGTTCCCGCGGGCCGGCTGCTGGAGTGGACTCCGTCAGACGGCTGGGAGCCGATCTGCGAGCGGCTGGGCTTGGCTGTTCCGGAGGAGGCTTTCCCGTCCACCAACAGCACGAACGAAACGCGCACGATGCTGGGCATGCAGCCTTTGCCGCAAGCCGGAGAGCCAGCCGTCGGCTGACGGCGCCGAGCAGGCGGGCTTCACGACCGCCGACGCGGGGCCTTCAGCTTCGTCCACTCGGCCTTGTGCGCGCGCTTGGCCGCTTGGTAGTCGAGCAGCGCCTGCGCCGAGTCGACGTCGCCGAGCGTGGGGTGAGACGGGACGAGCCCCTGCGCCGCG
>DATHJQ010000057.1:0-6540 GCA_035286505.1 Solirubrobacteraceae bacterium
GCACCAGCACGCCGACGGCGACTGCCGCGACGATCCACAAGCGGTTGCGACGCGGCGCCGAGGGTGCCGGCGGCGGGGGTGCCATCGTGGGTGCGCTCATCAGCTCCTGGTCTGCTCCGCGAACGGAAGTCCCGTCTTTGCAGGTATACCTGTTCGGCGGCGTTGCCGGATCACCCTGCAAATGCAGCGAGATCAGCTCGGGCGCTGAGCCTCTGCGTTGCGCGCCTGCGCGTTGCGCGCCTCTTGCAGGTGCGCCTCTTCGCGCGCGCGGCGGTACTCGTTGACGACGATCTCCGTCAGCTCCTCCACGGATGTCTCGGCGGTCGGCTTGTCCAGCGCGATCACTCCGTCCTGGATCATGCTCACGCGATCGCAGGCCTGCAGCACATGGACGTAGTTGTGCAGGATCATGATTATCGAGACCTTGCCCTCGTCCTTCAGGCGCGCGACGAGGTCGAGGATCTGCGCCCCCTCTTTGGCGCCCATCGCCGCAAGCGGCTCGTCGAGCAGGATGATGTCCGCGTCGGAGTTGACCGTGCGCGCCACGGCGATCGCCTGTCGCTGCCCGCCGGACAGGCGCGCGACGGCGACGTCGATGCGCGGGATGTTGATGCCGATCTCGTCCAACGCTGTGCGCGCTTCGCGCTTCATCCTTCGGTTGGACAGCAGCGGCAGCGGCTTGAACACGCGCTCGCGGCGAAGGAAGAGGTTGTGGTAGACGGAGAGTTCGTCGATCAGCGCGAGGTCCTGGAAGACCGTGTCGATGCCCTGCGCGCGCGCGTCGTCGACGCTTTTCGGTTCGAATGGCTTGCCGCGCAGGAACATCTCGCCCGAGTCCTGCTTCTGAAAGCCGCAGAGGATCTTGATCAGCGTGGACTTGCCGGCGCCGTTGTCGCCGAGCAGCCCGAGCACCTCGCCTTTTTTCAGGTGCAGGTTGACGTCGCGCAGCGCCGTGACCGGGCCGAAGCGCTTGGCGATGTGCTCTGCGCGCAGCACGTCGTCGGACGCGGTCGTCGGCGGCACGACGTCCGGCGCTTGCGCCGCGGGCACGACGCCCTGTGCCTCTGCCGGGTCAACCACTTCCGGTTTGCCCCCTGCGCGCGCGGCCGACGAAGACGTTCGCCGTCATCGCGACGACCACGGCCAGGCCCGTGTAGAAGAGCAGGTAGTTGGCCTGCACTCCCTGCAGGATCAGCCCGTCTTTGAGGATGCCGAGGAACAGCGCGCCGATCAGCGCGCCCACCACGGTCCCCGAGCCTCCGGTCAGCAGCGTGCCGCCGATCACCGCCGCCGCGACGGCGAAGAAGAGGATTTCATTCGGCCCCGCGGGGTTCGGCTGGACGGTCTGCGCGCGGATGGCCTCGAAGATGCCCACGAGGCCGGCGGTGAGCGCGCACAGCATGAAGTTGCGAATCGTCACGAGGTTCACCCGCACGCCCGCCTCGGCCGCGCCCAGCTTGTTCGAGCCGATCGCGACCGTGTAGAGCCCCCAGCGTGTGAACGTGAGGATGACCTGCAGCAGCACGACGATCCCGATCGCCCAGATCAGCTCGGAGTACGTGCCCGCCCCGAAGACCTTTCCGAAGGTGCCGACGGGCACCTGGCCACCCGGGGTCGCGACGGGCGTTCCTTTGGAGATGATCAGCGACAAGCCCTCGAAGGTGAACAGCGTCCCCAGCGTCGTGACGAACGAGTTGATGCCGAGGACCGACACGAACACGCCGTTCATCGCGCCCACCGCCAGGCAGATCAGGAGCGCACCGATCAGCGAGAGCCCGAGCGGCAGGCCGACGGAGGTGTTCAGCTTGTAGTAGATGATCGGCGCGAACAGGTACATCCCGGCGATCGACAGGTCGATCTCGCCGAGGATCATCACGAACACCTCGCCCGCCGCGAGGATCGCGAACGGCGCGAAGTACGGCAGCAGCGTTTCGAGGTTTCCGCCGGTGAGGAAGCTGCTGGTGTTGGCCGAGAAGTAGATCGCCACCACGAGCGTGATGACGATGATGCTGCCCTCGCGCAGCGCGACGAGGCGTGTGCCGATCTCCCGCCAGCCCGGCAGGGCCCGGCGCGACTGCGCCGAGCCTTCCGGATCGCCGGGTCCGGTCGAGGCGGGATCCTGCGCCACGCTCGCCATGCTCGTGCCCGACGCGCTTCCTACTTGACGACCGCGGCCGAGGAGGTAGTGCCCTCGTAGCGCGACTTGGTCACGTACGGGTCGACCGTGTCTTTGGTCACGAACTTCAGTCCGGTGTTGGCTTCGAACGGCCCGGTCTGGGTGCCCGAGACGTTGTAGAAGAACAGCTGCAGCGCGGGGACGAATCCCTGCAGATACGGCTGCTGGTCGATCGTGAATTCGATGAAGCCGGCTTTGAGCAGGTTCTGCGTCTGTTCGGTGAGATCGAAGCCGCCGGCGTGGACCTTGCCCTGCAGGCCGAGCTTCTGCATCACTTTGGCGAGGCTTTCCGTCGAGCCGCCGTCGACCGAGTACATGCCCTTCACGCCGGTGTGGCTCTTGTAGAACGCTTCGATCGCCGATTCCTCGCCCGGAACCGCCGCGCCCGTGGCGACGGCGTGGATCGAGATCCCGTGGGCCTTGAGCACTTTTTCGGCGCCTTCGATGCGCGGCTGCAGGTTGGCCGAGCCGGGCGTGGCGATGAACAGCGCGACTTCGCCGGACGGAACCTTCGCGACGATCCTTTCACCCATCTTTTCGCCGGCCAGTTTCAGATCCTGGCCGACGTAGGCCAGCCGCGCGTTGCCTTCCGCGTCGGCGTTGTAGGCGACGACTGGGATGCCCGCCTTGAGCGCCTTTTCGACCGGCGCGTTGAACGCGTGCAGGTCGACCAGCGAGACGGCGATGCCGTCCGCTTTGGAGGCTATGGCGCTGTTGAAGGCGTTCACCATCTGGCTCACGTCGCTGTTTTCCGAGCCGGTCCACTGGTAGGTGCAGCCGAGCAGCTTGCATGCGTCGGAGATGCCGTACTGGGTGGGAGTGAAGAAGGGGTTGGTCGTGACGTGGTTGACGAACACGAATTTGTAGCTCGGGTGCGAGCCGAACAGGCTCGCCGATCCGCCGCTGCCGCCGCTTGAGGCGCTGGACCCGCAGGCGGCGAGCAGCGTGCTCACGGAGCCGACGCCTGCGCCGGTGAGCGCGGTGCGGCGAAGGAACGCCCGTCTGTCGAACCCCGGACGGTCGATCACTGCGGCATCTGCGCCGTCTGGACGCCCCACGACTGCGTGTGGCCGATCGGTCTCTGGCATTTCACTCTCCTCTGATCGAGGGGCGCGCCAGGGTCGGCGCCGCACCCATCGCATTACTGCCCGCGAATCTACTCCTTCACTCAACGACATGGCATCTGCTCTACCGCAGGCTCGCGAAAGGCGCTTTCGGCGTTGCCCGCCGCGGCGTAATACCCTCGCACGATGGCCGCCAGCCCCGATCAGCCGGTGCCCGAGCCTGCGCCGCAGGAGCGCTATGGCCTCATCGCGCTGGCGCGCGTGCGCAAAGACGACGGGCGCTCGTTGATCCTCTACAGCCACGACGAGTATCGCGGGGACGCCGTCGACGCTTCTGAGCCGCCGACCGCCGGTCGGCGCGAGCCGGCGTGAGCGACCGATCGAAGATCAGCCAGCGCTTCAACGAGCTGCGCGGCGAGCAGGTCGTCTACGCGATCGACCGCCAGGAGCGCACGTTCCTGCCCTCGCGCGAGCACTGTCCGCTGGACCCCACCCGACCCGGCGGCCCGCCGACGGAGATCCCCTTCGCGGCCTTTCAGATCGCCGTGTTCGACAACCGCTTCCCGTCATTCGAGGAGCCGGGCGGCGCGGCGGAGGTGGTCGTCTACACCGACCGTCACGACGGCTCCTTCGCGACGCTGTCGCCCGCGCGCGCCGAGGCGCTGATGTGGGTGTGGCGCCATCGCTATGAGGAGCTCGGCGCGCGGACGGATGTCGAGTACGTGATGATCTTCGAGAACCGCGGCGTGGAGGTCGGCGTGACGCTGCACCATCCGCACGGGCAGATCTACGGCTACCCCTCCCTGCCCCCGGTGCCGGCGCTCGAGCTCGCCGCCGACGAGCGCCTCGGCGGCTGCGCGCCGTGCGCGCTGCTGGCGCGCGAGCTCGACGACGGCGCGCGCGTGCTGATCGAGGCCGACGGCGTTGTCGCCTACGTCCCGCACGCGGCGCGCTGGGCTTTCGAAGCCCATGTCGTGATGCGCGAGCATCGCCGCAGCCTGCTCGACTGCGAGCCGGCCGAGCTGCGCGGGCTGGCGCAGACGCTGCAGGCGCTCGTGCGCGGCTATGACGCGCTGTTCGATCGGCCGTTTCCGTACGTGATGGTCGTGCATCAGGCGCCGACGTCGGCGCCCGCCGGATCGCGGGACCGCAAAGGCCATCTGCACGTGGAGTTCTACCCGCCACTGCGCACCGCCGAGAAGCTCAAGTTTCTCGCCGGCTCCGAGCAGGGCGCGGGCGCGTTCATCTCCGACACGCTGCCGGAGGAGTCGGCCGCCGCGCTGCGCGAGGCGATCGCCCGTGCCGCCTGAGCGCGCCGTCGCGTTCGCGCCCGGGCGCGTCAACCTGATCGGCGAGCACACCGACTACAACGGCGGTCTCTCGCTGCCCTTCGCGATCACCCAGGGGGTCGTGGTCCGAGCGCGGGCGGCCGCGGACGATCGCATTCTCGCGCATGCCTCCGATTTGGATGAGGATGATGCGTTCGCGCTGCGCGACCGCGCGCACGTGGACGGCTGGCGCGCCTTCGTACGCGGCGCGGTTGCAGAGCTCGGCGACGCAGGGGTCGCGCCGCCGGGCGCAAGCCTGCTGATCGGGGGTGACCTGCCGCGCGGAGCAGGGCTGTCGTCTTCGGCGGCGCTGGAGGTCGCGCTGTGCCTGGCGCTGCTGGCGCTCGCCGGCGAGCGCGTCGAGGCACTCGGCGCGAACCCGTGCGCCACCGGAGAGCGCCAGCGGCGCGAGCGGCGGCTGGAGATCGCGCGCCTGTGCGCGCGGGTGGAGAACGAGTGGGTCGGCGCGCAGACCGGCCTGCTCGACCAGCTGGCGTCGTTGTTCGCTCAGCGCGACAGCGCGCTGCGCATCGACTTTCAGACGCTCGACATGGAGCTCGTGCCGCTGCGCCTGCACGATTGGCGGCTGGTCGTGCTCGACTCGGGCGAGCGCCACGTGCATGCAGGCGGCGGTTACAACGACCGGCGCGCGGAGTGCGCGCGGGCGTGCGAGCTGCTCGGCGTGCGTCTGCTCAGCGAAGCGCTCCCGGAGGCCCTGCCGGCGTTGCCCGAGCCGCTGCTGCGCCGCGCTCGCCACGTGCTCGGTGAGAACGAGCGCGTGAAGGCCGCCGTGCGGACGCTGCACGACGGCGACTTCGCGGCGCTCGGAGGACTGCTCGACGCTTCGCACGCGAGCCTGCGCGACGACTTTCAAATCTCCACGCCGGCGGTCGAGGCGACCGTCGCGCGGCTGCGCGACTCGGGCGCAGCCGGAGCGCGCATCATGGGCGGCGGCTTCGGCGGCTGCGTGCTCGGCCTGTTCGCCCCGAACTCGCGCCCGCCCCACGGCGCGATGGAGGTGCGCCCCGGTCCTGGCGCGCACCTGCGCGAGGGCTGAGGCTCACAGCCGCGCTGCGACCAGCGCGCAGGCGGTCAGCACGAGTGCCAGCGACAGCGCCGCAAGCGCGCCGTCCAGCGGCGCGAGCAGACGCTCGCGCGAGAGCCTTTCGCTGCGCCCGTCGGCAAGCGTGCGCACGCCGTCGAGCGCGCTCGTGCGCCGGCGCAGCTCGCGCGCGGGAGAGCTGAGGCGACGCTGGGCGACGCTCAGCACCATGCAGCCGAGCGCGATGAGCACGCCCGGCAGTGCGATCTTCAGCGAGTTGGCGAAGTAGCCGGTGAACGCCGGGAAGGCGCCCCAGCCGATCGCGAACCATGCGTCGGAGTGCAGCCGCCCGTTGGCCCACTCGAGGTTGTAGGCGGGCAGGAACAGGCCGCCGGCGACGACCAGCGGCACGAGCAGAGCCGAGACGGTGATCGCGCCGGCCACGCCGATCGCCAGCGCGCCGAGCAGGCTCACGGTCGCAAGCGCGACCAGCGTGCGATCGCCCAGGCCTGTGGCCAGCGGCCGGTCGTGCAGCTCGTCCAGCGCGTGAGCGCCGACGCCGACCGCCAGCGCGAAGGCCGCCAGGCCCCACAGCAGCCTGTCGGCGTGCAGGTGCGGCGCGGCGGCGGCGCCGAGCGCGAAGTAGCTGAGGTGCCAGGCGGTGTAAGGCGGGTGCAGCAGCGTCAACAGGTCGCCGAGGCGCCCGCCGCCGAGCGCGTAGAACGCGGGACGCTCAGGCGCTGCGCGCATCGCCCGTGCCCGCGGCCTTGGTGGCCGCCATGACGATGCCACCGCCGAGGCTCATGCGGCGCATGCTCACGTCGGCCAAGCCGGCCTCGCGCCAGTAGCCGGCGATCCGCTCGACGGGATGGCGCGCGTAGTAGCTGCGGATGCTCGGCCCGAGAAAGCGTCCGACCTGTGCCCACTCGC
>DATHJQ010000058.1:0-3777 GCA_035286505.1 Solirubrobacteraceae bacterium
AGTTCGACGCCAACGGCAACTTCATCCTGCAGTGGGGACACACGGGCTCCGCTCCCGGCCGCTTCAACTTCGGCTCCTCGCAGGACTACACCAAGCCGCCGGGCGGCGGCATCGCCGTGGCGGGCAACTACGTGTACGTGGCCGACTCCGGCAACAACCGCATCCAGCGCTTCAACCTGCAGGGCGCCGAAGGCATGGAATGGGGCGACAAGGGTTCGGGACCCGGTCAGTTCCGATATCCGCGCGGCGTCGCCGCGAACGCCGGCGAGGTGCTGGTGGCCGACGACGACAACCATCGCATCGAGAAATTCGACCCCGACGGCGCCTATCAGGGCGCGGCCGGCTCGCAGGGGACCGGCGCCGGGCAGTTCGGCTTTCCCTACGGCATCGCGCTGGACGCCGCCGGCAACGCCTACGTCGCCGACGATCTCAACCACCGCGTCGTCAAGCTCAAAGCCGACCTGAGCTTCGCCGGCGCCTGGGGCGGCTTCGGCTCGCGGCTCGGCCAGCTGGCCTTTCCGCGCGCGATCGCCAGCGACCCCGCGGGCGACACCTACGTGACGAACACGGCCAACGACCGCATCGAGGTCTATGACCCGGAAGGACGCTTCGTGCGCACGATCGGCATCTCCGCGCGCGGGCCCAACGCGCTGACCGCTCCGCGCGGCCTGGCGATCGACCCGACGGGACGGCTGCTCGTGTCCGACACGGTCGGCAGCCGCTTGGAGCTGTACGCGCCGCAAAGCGACGCCTACGCCGGCCAGTGGACCGCCGCGGGCGGGCACGACGCGAGCTTCGCCAAGCCGTCGGGCATCGCCATCGACGTCCGCGGCTCCGTCTACGTGGCCGACGAGGGCAACGAACGCATCGTGCGCCTGTGGGGCGACGGCACGTTCCTCGGGGAAGTCGGCGGCCCGGCCAACCTCGGCGGCGCCCAGCTCAACGGCGCCGACGCCGTCGCCGTTGCGCCGCAGTCGGGGCGCACGTACGTGGCGGACGCCGGGCACAACCGCGTGCTTGTCTACGGCGCCGAAGGCTCGCTGATCGCCCGCTGGGGCGCCGGTGGCGGCAACGGCGCGGCCAGCAGCTCGACCGGCGGCTTCAACCACCCCTCCGGCGTGGCGATCAGCACCGCGCCGTTCGGCGAAGACGTGTACGTCGCCGACAAGGGCAACGACCGCATCGTCGAGCTAGGGCAGAACGGCGAGGTGCTGCGTCAATGGGGCGGGCGCGGCGCCGCGGAGGGGCGCTTTCACGCGCCGTCCGGCGTGGCCGTCGACGGCGGCGGCGACGTGTTCGCGCTGGACAGCGAAAACAACCGCGTCCAGGTGTTCGACGCCGCGGGGCGCTTCCAGGCCAAGTGGGGGCTGCGCGGGACAGGACTGGGCGACTTCTCCCAGCCCGCCGCCATCGCCGTCGACTGCGCCGGCGCCGTGTATGTGGCCGACACGAACAACAACCGCGTCGAGCGCTTCAACCTCTCAGAACCCAAGCCCACCGGCTGCCTCGCGCCGGCCACATGGCCACCGCCGCTGGACGTCGCGCCGGTGCTGCGTGTCGGCCTGCCCAGGCGCAGCGGCGTGCTCGCGCGCCGCGCGCTCACGCTCAGCATCGCCTGCCAGCGCGGCTGCAAGGTGCTCGTCTCGGCAACGCTTTCGCCGGCCGCCCGCCGCGGCTCGGTGGCGCTGGTCGCCGCAGCGCGCACGCTGCCGCGTGCGACCGGCGTGCACGTGCGGCTGCGCGTCGGGCCGCTCGGCCTGCGCCGGCTGCGCAAGGCGCTCGGGCGCAGGACGGCTTTGACTGCCCGCGTCAGCATCGTCGCCGCCGGACCCACCGGCCGTCGCACGACGGTTAATCGAACCTACTCCGTGCGCCGATAAGAGCCCATGAGCACGAACAGCTGGCAGGACGACCAACCGGGCATGTCGAGCATGGATCACCGGCGCGAGCGCGTGCGCATCGAGACCGAGCGCCACCGCATCGAGGGCGTCATGACGCTGGCGCGCGACGGCTACCGCAGCCGCGTGTCCGACGTGCTCAACGCCTCCGAGCGCGACTTCCTGACGCTGACGGACGTGACCGTGGCGCCGCTGGAGGGCGGCCCGGTCGAGCTTCACGAGTACCTCACGCTCGCGCGGCGGCACATCGTCTTCGCCGTGGCCGCATCCGATGCGCAAGACTGAGCCGGAACCGATGCAAGCCAAGTCGAAAGGGATCGCCCTCGGGCCCGGAGAGGGGCGGCACATCCGCAGCCCGATCGGAGGTGACATCACCTTCATCGTCAGGGGCGAGGACTCCAACGGGGCGCTCGCGGCACTCGAGGCCGTTGCCCCTCCGGGTGAGGGACCGCCGCTGCACTTCCACGGCCGCGAGGACGAGACCGTATACATCCTCGCGGGCGACTTTCGCTGGAAGCTCGGCGACGAGCTCAGCGTCAGGGGCCCGGGTTCCTTCGTCTTCATCCCGCGGGGACTCGCGCACACCTGGCAATGCATCGGCGAGACGCCGGGCAGGTTTCTCTTCACGTTCGCGCCCGCAGGCATGGAGGGCTTCTTCGACCGGCTCGCGTCGCTGACCGAGTTCGATCCCCAAGCATTCCGCGCCGCCGCCGCGGAGCACGGCATGGAGGTCGTCGGGCCGACGCTGGCCGAATCCGACCCGCTTTAGGTCGCTGCGAGTCCGCCGGTGACCCGAATCGGCTAGCGTCGCCGTGCATGCAATGCCGGGGGGTTAGGAGGAGCGAGCATGAGAACACTATGCAGCCACAACGGCTCTGATCTCAAGCGGAACGGGATCGTGGGAAAGTCCTCGAAATCTCCGTGGCCCTTGATCCGGCGCCTGCATGAGGAGCGTTTCGGACGGATCTCCCGCTACCCACGATCGCTGGTGCAACAGCGTTGGCCGTCGATATTTGCAGGCTCGAAGTCAGGCGCTGCGAAGCAGGTCTGCGACTACTTCGGCAGGCCGCTGGTGACGACGCGCGGCGAGCTGCTGCAACCGCTCGGCGTCCTCGTCCTCGACACCGACGACGATCGTCAGTTTGGCGTCGGGATTTCCGACATGTGCCTCGACGTATCGAGGATCGACCGCCGTCAGGTCGGAGTCGAAATCGCCCGGACCGGGATCAGGATCTGTCCAAGGATCGTGCGCCATGTTCATCTCCTAAGGAGTTTACGCTCGCGCGGCGAGGAATCCCATCCCGTCACGATCAACCAGGTTGTCGGGTCAATCGTCTGCTCGATGACCAGCGTCAGGACTCGGCCGCCATCGGTGCGACCGATGAGCAGTCGGCGCTTGCCGGCGGAAGCACTGCGCGGGTTGCGCACAAGGACATGGGGATTGCGAGGGATCTGGCGTGCATCGTGCGTAGCGATGCCGCGAGCCCCGAGCTTGTCGATAGCCGCCTCCGTCGCAAGCAGCTCATTGATGAGATCGGGCACGCACGAAGCATGACCAGCGCTTGGGATGTCCCAGTCCGTCAATTTCGAACAACGTCGATCGACCCGGCGAGAACGGAGAGGGCGGGATTCGAACCCGCGATGGAGTTTGACCCCCATACTCGCTTAGCAGGCGAGTGCCTTCAGCCACTCGGCCACCTCTCCCTGGGATCAGGGGGCCAAAGTGTAGAGGCTGCCCAACGGGGCGAGCCGGGGAATGCGATCCACCGCCCCCTGCTGAGCCAACGCGTAGCATCTGATGGCGCTCGGAAGGGTGGCAGAGCGGTTGAATGCGACGGTCTTGAAACTTTTGTTGGCCACCCGCTCGCTTTACAGCGAT
>DATHJQ010000059.1:0-2636 GCA_035286505.1 Solirubrobacteraceae bacterium
AGCCTGCCGCTGCTCACGCACGAGGCCGGCGGCGCCGTGGCGATCGTCACGCAAGGCCAGACGCCGCTGGACGACATCGCCGATGTGCGCCTGCACGGCGACGTGGTCGCCGAGCTGCAGGCGCTGCTTGCCGCGCTCGGCGACGCTTAGCCGCCCCGCCTGTGCCTGGGTGGGCCGCGCCGCCGGGCGGGCGGCCTGCCGCCGCCGGCGCACTGCCGGAGCCTACGACGGCAGCTGCGCGACCGCCAAGAGGTACTCGGCACGCGCGCGAAACGTCCCGTCGTCGGCCTCGTTGCCGTCGCTGTAGAGCTTGACCAGCTCCTCGCGCAGCGCGTCCCACTTGCCCTGCGGCTCGAGCGCCGCCTTGGCCAGGATCGTCGGGCCGAGCAGCCGCTCGTTGTACTCCAGCCATCCCTCCGCCGACTCGTGCTCGAACGTGACCGCCTGGCGCTCGAAGCTCAGCTCGGCGCCGCTGGCGGCGAACAGCGAGCGGACGTGCTCCTCGTCGCCCCACATGATCGGCGGCGTCAGCTCCGGCGGCGGCGGTGGCATGTAGGAGCCGACCGTCTTGAACATGCGCCCGTTCAGGCCCTCGGGCGTCCACGCCGTGACGACGATCCGCCCGCCGGGCTTGGCGACCCTGACGAGCTCGCCCGCAGCCACGTCATGGCGCGGAGCGAACATCACGCCGAAGCACGAAGTCACGCGATCAAACGATCGATCATCAAAAGGAAGCTCCTCGGCGTCGCCCTCGACAAACGCGATCTGCATGCCCGCCTCGGCGGCGCGCTCGCGGGCGACGTCCAGCAGCTTGGGCGTCAGGTCCAGGCCCGTGACCTCGGCTCCGGCCAGCGCTGCGGGGATCGCGACGTTGCCGCTTCCCGTGGCCACGTCGAGCAGCTTGTCGCCGGCGCTGGCCTGCGCGCGCGCGACGACCTGCTCGGCCGCCGACTCGATCGTGCGCGCAAGCTCCGGGTAATCGCCGGCCGTCCACATCATCCTCTGGCCTTCCTTGATGCCGCTGACGTCGATGCTCATCGGTGTCGCCTCCTCATCGGTTGACGGTCGTGCGCTGCAGCTTGCCCAGGTCGCGCTCGGGCTCGATCCGCCAGCGCGCGGCGACCGACGACAGCTCGGCGTCGAGCTCCCAGCGATCCGCGACGGGCGCGCCGCTGTATTCGGGGCTCGCCCCCTTCAAGGTCATCGAGCCGGTGTTGTCGCCGATCTCGCGCAGCGCGCGCACCTCCTCGACGCTCAGCGGCGACGGCGCGCGCACGGCCGCCAGCTCGTCGCGCTTGTGCTCGATCGGCCGCGCGTCGGAACCGCTCTCCTGGATCAACGTCGGCGCGACGCAGCGCACGGGCGACTGCGCGAGGTTCCACGCGCAGGCGAGCTGCAGCATCGTCAGGCCGTGGCGCTCGGCGTACGGGCGCATCAGCTCCAGCTTCTCGCGGCCGTGCTCGATCCAGCCGTCGGGACGGAACCTGCGGTGGTCGTGCTCGGCGAAGGCGTGGCCGGCGAGCACGTCGTCGTGAAACAGCCCGCCGTAGTCGACCACGCGCGTGATCAGCTGGACATCCTGGGCCTGCGCGGCCGCCAGCGCCAGCTCACCCGGCCATGGCTCGAGCGGGTTGAGGATGATCATCGCCCAGTCGATCTGCTCGCCAAAGCGCTCCAGGCAGTCGATCAAATCGAGCGTGAAGCCGTTGGCCGGCCCGGGCGCAACGCCCAGCAGGCGCGTCAGCCCGGCCTCGCGAACGGCCTGCATGCCCTCCCAAACGGCGGTGCTCGAGTAGCCGGTGCGGTCGGGGTTGTGCAGCAGCAGCAGGTCGAAGCTGTCCACGCCGCAACGCTGCAGGCTGCGCTCGGTGGCCATGCGGATGTAGTCGCCGTAGGCCGCCTCGTTGCGCAGGCGGCCGTCGGTGAAGCGCGGAAAGCCCTTGGCGCCGTCGCGCTCGCCCGCGTAGAAGTCGTGGCCGATCGCGCCGACGAGGCAGTAGTCTTCGCGCGGGACCTCGGCGAGCGCGCGACCGAGCGCCAGGTCGGCCTCTCCCGCGCCGTACGCGTCGGCCGTGATCACCGTGTCGATGCCCTCGCCAGGCGCAAGCAGCGCCTGCAGGCGATCCTCCGCCAGCGCCTCGCCGAAGTGCATGAAGCGACCGCCGCTCCACGTGCCGATGGCTGTCGTCGTCGGGTCCACGCTCCCACACTAAAGAAAGCCCGGCGCCGTGCGCGCCCGAAGCGTCGCTTCCAGGCGCCCCAGCGCGTGGCGCAGCGTCTCCTCGTCCAGCTGCTCCGCGCCCGTCGGCGCATCGTCGCCCAGGGCTCGCGTCGCACCGTGCTGCTGCTGCGGCGTCGGCGGCGTCGCATCCTGCGCGCCGACCGCGGCGAACGCCGCGCGCGCCTGCGCCTCGACGCCGATTCGCAGCGAGCCGAGCTCGGCGATGCGCACCGCGAGATCCTCGCGGTGCTCGCCGGGCAGCTCGGCGACCGCCGCCGAATAGGCGGCCTGCAGCTCGATGGCCGCGTGCGCCAGACGCCCGTTGTCGAGGTCGACGCGCGCGCGCAGCACGTGCTCCTCGCACAGCAGCGTCGCGCCGCGGCCGCCGAGCAGCGCTGCCATGCGCTCCTGCGGG
>DATHJQ010000060.1:0-3225 GCA_035286505.1 Solirubrobacteraceae bacterium
GTCGACTCGCGGCGCGGCAAGCAGTTCTCCAAGCTCGCGCGCGCGATCATGGTCGCCGCGCGCGACGGCGGCGGCGACCCCACCGGCAACCCGTCGCTGGAGCTGGCGATCCGCAAGGCCAGGGAAGCGTCCATGCCCAAGGACAACATCGAGCGCGCCATCGCCAAGGGCACCGGCGAGGGGGGAGAGGCCGACGCGATCGAGTCGGTGCTCTACGAGGGCTACGGTCCCGGCGGCGTAGCCCTGCTCGTCGAGGCGATGACCGAGAACCGCAACCGCACCGGAGCCGACGTGCGCCACGCCTTCTCCAAGAACGGCGGCAGCCTCGGGGAGCCCGGCTCCGTCGCCTACCTGTTCGACAAGAAGGGCACGATCGTCGTCGACGCCACGCGCTACTCCGAAGACGACCTGCTGCCCGCCGTCGAGGCCGGCGCCGAGGACATCGCCGTCGACGACGACGTCTTCGAGGTCATCTCAGAGCCAGCCGACTTCACCGCCGTGCGCCACGCGCTCGAGCAGGCCGGCGTCGAGATGGACAGCGCCGAGATGGCCTACCGCCCGTCCGCGCTCGTGCCCGTCGACGAGGGCCACGCGGGTTCGCTCCTGCGCCTGATCGACTCGCTGGAAGAGAGCGACGACGTCGAAGCCGTGCACGCCAACTTCGACGCGCCTGCCGAGATCCTGGAACGCGTGGCCGGCTGAGACGCTGGCCGATCTCCGATCGGTGACTGCGCCTCAGGGGCGCAGCCGCGGGTGCTTAGCGCCCAGTGCGCTCGCTCAGCTCGCCGCCGGCCCGTCGCCCTCGCGTCGTGCGCGGAACAGTCCAACCGGATCCCGGATGCCGCGCAGGCGCCGCTCGCCGGCGAAGGACCAGCGATAGGGGCCGTCGACGCTCTCGCGCAGCTCGCGCTCGACGAGCAGGCTGCCGGGGCGTGCCACCGAGGTGATGCGGCTGGCGAGATTGACCGGCCGGCCGAACCAGTCGCCCGCGCGCGACAGCGCCTGGCCTGTCGCTGCGCCCGCGCGCAGCTGGGGGAAGTCCTCGCCCTCGCCGTCCGCGGCGTCGATCAGGCTCAGCGCCGCGCCCAGCAGCGCCTCGGGCTCGGGCGAGGCCAGCATCGCCGCGTCGCCGATCGTCTTGACCAGGCGCACCGGGCCCGAGATCGCATCGCCTGCGAGCGCTTCCAGGCGAGCCGCCAGGCGTCCCAGCTCGTCGGCCGGAACTTCCTCGCCCAGGCGCGTGAAGCCGACCAGGTCGGCAAAGCACACCGCCACGTCGCGCGAGCCCGGCAGCTTGCCGCCGCTGCGCTCCATCGCGCTGATCACCTCGCTCTGCGTCGCGTGACGCAAGTGCAGTGAGAGCAGGTTGCCGACGAGCGGGTTGACCAGCGGGTAGAGCCGCCCCGCCGCCTCGCCGTACTGCTTGGCGACCTCGGCTTCGCTCATCCCCGGCTTGAGGATCAGCTTGAGCGGCAGCGCGCGCAGGCTCTCGGCGGCCTGGGAGAGGCCCCTGCCGAGCACGCGCATCAGGTCGAGCAGGTCCTCGTCGGAGATGCCCGCCGCGCGGCCGACGTGGATCATGCGGGTCTGCTCCAGATCGGCCTCGGTGTACACGGGCTCGTCGCGGTCGGGGATCGGCAGGCCCATCGCGCGGCGCATGCTGACGAGGAAATCGAGCCCGATGCCGCTCATCTGCGCCACCTGCGCAGACGTGTAGCGCTCGCCGCCGACGATCACGCGGTCCGCGGGCAGGAAGATCACCGTGCCGTTGGCCGTCCCGCGACGCAGCTCTGAGAGCGGCACGTTTTCCGCGGCAAGCTGTTGCAGCAGCGCCAGGCGCTCCTCGCGCTGCTCGCCGTCGAGCCCGTCCAGCAGGCCCTCGGCGGCGAAGTCGATCGGCTCGCCGCTCATCTGTGCAGCGCAGCGTACGCCACCGCGGCGGGCGCGGGCACTCACAGGGCGCGGGCAGGCAGGCGTCCGGCGTCGGGCGCAGAATCCCCAGGAGTGATCGTCCTCGGCATAGACCCTGGCTTGGCCAACACGGGCTACGGCGTCGTCACGCGCCGTGGCGGGCAACTGGCGGCGCTCGACGGCGGGGTCATCGAGACGTGCGCCGACACTCCGCACGAGCGGCGCCTGGCCGATATCCACGAGGAGGTCGACCAGCTGATCTGCACGCACGAACCCGACGCGATCGCCTTGGAGGAGCTGTATTTCGGTCAGAACGTGCGCACCGCCTTCGCCGTGGGCCACGCGCGCGGCGCCGTCATGCTCGCCGCCGGGCAGCACGGCCTGCCGTGCGCCGGCTACACGCCCCAGCAGGTCAAGGGTGCCGTCTGCGGCAACGGCCGCGCGGCCAAGGAGCAGGTCGCGCGCATGGTTCAGGCGCTGCTGTCGCTGGAGCGCGAGCCGCGCCCCGACCACGCCGCCGATGCGCTGGCGGTGGCCATCTGCCACGTCAACTGCGCGCCGCTGTCGAGCGCCCTGGCCAAGGCCGGCGCGTGATCTCGCTGCTGCGCGGAGAGGTGGCGGTGCGCCGCGCCGACCATGTGGTGATCCTCTGCGACAGCGTCGGCTACCGCGCGGCCGTCTCGGCCGAGACGCTGCGCCACGTGCCGCCCGTCGGCGAGCGCCTGACGCTGCACGCTCACCTGATCGTGCGCGACGACGCGCTGGCGCTGTACGGCTTTCACTCCGAGCAGGAGCGCGACCTCTTCCTGATGCTCCTGTCCGTGCAGGCCGTCGGGCCGAAGGTCGCCCTGGCCGTGCTCTCCGGCGGCTCGCCCCGCGAGCTGATCTCGGCGATCGCCGCGGGCGACGCCGCGCGCTTTCAGGCAGTGCCGGGAATCGGCAAGCGCACGGCCGAGCGGATCATCGTGGAGCTGCGCGAGAAGGTCGTCGTGCGCGGCGACGGCGAGGCCGCCGACGAGTCGATACTCGCCTCGCGCGGCGCCAGCGGCGGCGGCGATGGGCAGGGCGACGCGCACGCGGGTCGCGGCCTGGCGCGCGCCGGGCTGATCGAGCTCGGCTACGCGCCCGTCGAAGCCGACGGGCTGCTGATCGACGCCGAGGGCGAGAGCGCCGAGGCGCTGCTCGCGAGCGCGCTGCGCCTGGCACGGTCGGGATCATGAGCGCCGACGCGATCGTCACCGCGGAGACAGCGCGCATCCAGACGCCCTATCTGGTCGCCGAGGACGAGCTCGATCGCTCGCTGCGCCCCAAGCG
>DATHJQ010000061.1:0-4216 GCA_035286505.1 Solirubrobacteraceae bacterium
CCTGTGAGCGCCGTAACCACACCGCCCGAGCCCCGCTGGGTCTCGCCGCGCGCGTCGAACGTGACTGGTCCGCGGTTGCTCACGAGCACGAGCGGAACGTTCTTAGTCATGCTCGTACCTCCATCCAGTCGGCGCTTTGATGGGAACGCTCGACATCCGTGCCCGCGATTACGTCTTCAGCTCGGTGAAGATCTTCAGGTAGTCGCGCAGGTAGCGCGGCGTGAGGAAGTGCGTGCGCACGTGCTCCTTGCCGCGCCGGCCGAGGAACTTGCCCAGGGCGGGATCCTTGAGCACCTCCAGCGCCCGCTCGGCGCATTGCTCTGCGTTGGAGACGAGAAAGCCCGTCACGCCGTCCTCGATCTGCAGCGGTATGCCGCCGACGTTGCCCCCGATGAACGGACGTGCCTTCCAGATCGCCTCGGACACGGTCAGCCCAAAGCCCTCGCGCGTGGACTTCTGCACGAGCACATCGGAATGCGACTGAAAGGCGTTGACCTCGATCGCGCCGACGTTGTTGAAGTTGTTGAGGATGTGAATGTCGGGGTCGCCGTCGGCGTGCGCGATGGTGGCGTTGAAGAAGTCCCAGCCCTCGGGGTCGTCGCTGGCCATCGAGCCGACCAGCGCCAGCTGCAGCTCGGGCAGCGACTCGCGCACGATGCGGTAGGCGTCGATCACGCCCAGCGGGTCCTTCCAAGGATCGAAGCGCGAGACCTGGCACATCAGCGGCCGGTCGACGTCGATGCCGAACTGCCCGCACACGAAGGCGCCGTCCTCCGGCGACAGCGCCATGTTCTTCGGCGTCAGCGGATCGATCGCCGGCGGTACGACGTTGACATGGCCGCCCATCCCCGGCGGTACGTACTCGCGCATGTGAAACAGCGACTCCGGATAATCTTTGATGTAGGGCAGCAGCTGGGCGATCGTCTGCTCGTTGGGCGTCGACAGGTCGATATGGCAGCGCCACACCCAGCCCTTCGCCTTCTCCGGCACCAGGCCGAACAGCGCGGCCGGCTGCGGGTCGTGCACCAGGCACACGTCCCAGCCGTCCGACAGCTCGCGCGCGTTCATCTCGTTGTACTGGCGCCAGGTGGCCCACTGCTCCTCGTCGAGGTCCTGCGGCGCCCCCTGCAACGCGTTGTGCATGAGCTTTGTCGCGTTGAAGAACTCCTCGCGGCCGTAGATCACCTGCCACTCGCAGTCCAAGCCGACGTCGCGCATCAGCGGCACGAGCGTGTAGAGGATCTCCGAGACACCGCCGCCGAAGGCCGTGGCCGAGATGTGCACCACGCGGTCGCCCTGCAGCGGCTCGGCCAGCTCGCGGATTTCGGCGATCAGCTCACGGCCGCAGATATGCGTGTAATCGGCGAGCGTCTTGTTGCCAACGGCGACGGGCTGCAGCACGCGGCCGCACGATACCTAACGGTGAGCGCGTCTTTGCGTGAACGGGCGCCCGCCTGCAGAACTATGGTCTAGGAGATGCTCAACGGTCGCCTCTATCGCGCGGCATTCGTGCCCTTCGTCTTCGCGCTGGCGATCGCTGCGTTCTCGTTGACCGGCCGTCCCAACCCGCTGCACTCGACGCTTGCGCCGGATGCCTTCGAAGGCCAGCGCGCATTCTCCGAACTGAGTGGCCTCGCCGCCGCCTATCCGGATCGCCGCCCGGGCAGTCGCGGCGATCGGGCGCTGGCCGCCTATGTGGCGCGCACCTTGCGTGGGCTCGGCGGAACGGGGGCGCACACCCCGCAGGGCTGGGTCGGCGGGTTCACCGTGCACACGCACAACTTCAGCGCGCAGACGATCGACGGCGAGCGAACGCTGACGACGGTGATCGCGCAGCGCCCCGGCGCGACGGGCGCCAAGCCGATCGTGATCCTCGCCCACCGCGACGCGCCGAGCACCGGCGCGCGCGCGGAGCTGTCGGCCACAGCCGCGCTGCTGGAGCTGGCGCGCGTCTTCGCGGCCCGCGAGACGGAGCGGACGATCGTGCTCGCGTCCACGAGTGGCGGGACCGGGGGTGATGCCGGCGCGGCGGACTTCGCCGCCGCCGCGAGTGGTCCGTTCGACGCGGCGATCGTGCTCGGCGATCTCGCCGGCGCGCGCCAGCGCAGGCCGTTCGTGGTGCCCTTCTCCGACACCTCGGGCTCGGCGCCCGTGCGCCTGCAGCGAACCGTCAACGATGCGATCACGCAAGAGGCCGGCTCCAATCCGGGCGCGCCGAGCGCCATCGGCCAGCTCGCGCACCTGGCGTTCGGGGCGACGGTCGGCGAACAGGGGCCGCTGAACGCAGCCGGCATTCCCGCGGTGCTCGTACAGGTCTCAGGCGAACGCGGGCCCGCGTCGGCTGCGCGCGTCAGCGCGGCGCGCCTGCAGGGCTTCGGCCGCTCCGTGCTGAGCGCCGTCGACTCGCTGGACAGTGGACCGGACGTTCCCTCGGCGATGCAGACGGAACTGCTGATCGGACGCAAGGCGATACCGGCGTGGGCTTTGCGCCTGCTCGTCGGCGCGCTGCTGCTGCCGCCGTTGATCGTGGTCGCCGACGCCCTCGCGCGCGCTCGCCGCAGGCGCCTGCCCGTTGCGCGCTGGTCGCTGTGGACTCTGCTCTGCGGCGCCCCGTTCCTGGCGGCTGCGCTGTTCGCACTGCTGTTGGGCGCCGTGGGGATCATCGGCGCCGCGCCCGCCGAGCCGGTGCCACCCGACGCGCTCTCCTTCGGCGCTTCGGCGGCGACGACGGTGGCGGCCGTTCTCCTTGCGCTCGTGCTCGCATGGATGGTCTGGCCGGTGGTCATGCGCCGCCTCGGCGTGAGCGTGCGGCCGCTGTCGGATGCGGCGGGCGTGGGCATGCTGCTCGTGCTCCTGCCGCTCGTCGTCGTCGTCTGGATCACCAATCCGGTGACCGCGCTGCTGCTGCTGGCGCCCGTGCACGTGTGGCTGTTGATCGTCTCGCCGGAGCTTCGCCCGCGCCCGGCGGCGGCGCTCGCGCTCGTCTCCTCGGGCCTTGTCCCGCTCGCGCTGCTCGTCGCCTTCTACGCCGACCAGCTGGGCCTGGGCCCCGGGCGCGTCGCGTGGATGGCCGTGCTGCTCGTGGTCGGCGGGCATATCGGCTTTCCGGCGCTTCTGCTGTGGAGCGTCTCGCTCGGCTGCGCCGCCGCCGCCGTCATGCTCGCGCTGACGGCCGAGTCACCAGCGCTTGGGGGCGACGATCAGCCTGCCGATGAGATCACGATCCGTGGGCCGTTGACGTACGCCGGGCCGGGCTCCCTCGGCGGTACGCAGTCGGCTCTGCGACGATAGGTCTGCTTGAACCGGCCTGAGATGTCTGACCTTCCCTTCACCCCCGTTTCGCGGTCTGGGCCGAGCTTCGCCTCGGATCGCCGTTCGCCGTGGGCGCGGCGCGCCGTGCGGGCCCTTGCGGTCCTGTTGATGCTCGCCGGCACGCTGGCGCTGGTCGACGCGGGAGTCACGCTCGTCTGGCAGGAGCCGTTCTCGGCGCTGTACGCGAAACTCCGCCAGGATCACCTCAGCGGCGCGTTGCGCAAGGCCGAAGCCGCTTCTCCTTCGACGACCGAAGAGCAGGTGCTGGCCAGCCTCGCAGACGTTCGCCTGCGGGTCGCCTACCTGGCGGGCGGTCTCGAGGGCAAGGCCAAGGACGGCGCTCCGGTCGGTCGCATCCGCATACCGCGGATCGGCGCCAGCTTCGTCGTCGTCAAGGGAACGAGCACGTCCGCCTTGCAGAGCGGTCCTGGGATCTATCCCGAAACGGTCTTTCCCGGGATGGCGGGCACGACGGCGATCGCCGGCCACCGCACCACCTACCTCGCGCCGTTTCGCCACGTCGACCGGCTGCGCTCCGGCAGCCGCATCCTGCTGGCCATGCCCTACGCCCACTTCACCTACACCGTCACCGGCAAACGGGTCGTCGCGCCAACGAACGTTCAAGCGGCCGTCGGAAACGTCGGCTACTCGCGACTGGTGCTGTCTGCCTGCACGCCGTTGTACAGCGCCGCCAAACGACTGCTGGTGTACGCACGGCTGACGCGCACCGTGCCGGTCGGAGCGGGCCGTCTTCCCGCAGCGCAGCGTCCGGCGGGCGCCCGGGAAGCGCTCGTGGGAGATCAGGTCGAACAGCCGGCGTCGGCCAGGGCGGCGGCGAGGCCGTCGCTACCAACGGTGCTCGAATCCGCGCAGCCGCGCCTCATCCCCCCGCTCTCGCAGTAGC